>NZ_JBOEFX010000116.1:0-5409 GCF_050633125.1 Lewinella sp. | reverse complement strand
TTGTCCTGTAGACCCTACCTGTACCGATGTAATAGTCTCTATTACTTTAGACAATTATCCTGAAGAAACCAGTTGGACAATCACCGACGACGGTGGATCAGTAGTAGCTTCCGGAGGTACCTATGGCAACCAAGCTGATGGTTCAACAGTAAACATTACTGTTTGTCTTATAGATGGTTGCTACGACTTCACCATCAATGATACTTATGGAGATGGCATTTGCTGTTCTTACGGCAATGGTTCCTATTCCGTTACAATAGATGGTAACAAAGTGGTTAGTGGTGACTCATTTGGATCCAGTGAAACGACCAATTTCTGTGTAGGTGGCAGCCCTGCTCCTACCTGTACCGACGGTATCCAGAATGGTAGCGAAACCGGTGTTGATTGTGGTGGCCCTGATTGCGCACCATGTAACACAGGAGGATGTACTGACACCAATGTTAATTTCAACAACTTTGAAAGTGGTTGGGGAATATGGAACGACGGAGGCTCCGACTGTGTCCGCACTAACACTTCTGCTTATTCCAATGGATCATACAGCATACGCCTAAGAGACAATACTTCTACGTCAGTCATGACCACCGACAACCTCAACCTTGCTGGTTTTGAAGAGGTGACCATTGACTTTAGCTACTACCCAAGAAGTATGGAAACAGGAGAAGACTTCTGGCTCCAAGCCTCTACTGATGGTGGTTCGAGTTACCAAACCCTAGCGAGCTGGGCTAGCGGCACCGACTTCTCCAACAATGTTCGTGAAAACGAAACCGTTGTAATTACCGGTACATTTACCAGCACAACTCGCTTCCGCTTCCGTTGTGATGCTAGTGGCAACAGTGACTACATCTACATCGATGATGTTGATGTTTCTGGTTGTGCCAATGGTGCCCGGATGAGTGGGGAAGAATTGTTGGCTACTCCAGAAGTAACCAACGACGAGCCTAATTTGTCACAAGTAGCATTGTTCCCGAACCCTGCCAGTAATGTATTGAATGTAGACTTCGTCTTTGACCAGTCCTTCGATGCTCAAGTTCAGGTTTATGTTACAGACATGACTGGCAAGGCACTCCAACAGCTACAATGGACTGCAACAAACGGTAAGCAGCGCCAAACACTGGATGTAAGTCAATTTGCACCCGGTATTTACATGCTTCACCTTATCAGTGGCGAAGAGCGTGTGACACAGAAATTTGTAGTAGCGAAGTAATTCGTTGATCACAATTTCAAGATAAGCTTTAGAGATGCTATGTTAACATCTCAACAAGCTCTTTTTAAAGCCCCCGTCGGAAGATTTCCGGCGGGGGCTTTTTTGTTTGCCCCTACCCTGATTCTCCTTTTCTATTGTCAAAATCAAGACGTTACTACAGCTGTTTATAATTCGCGATTATTCTGTTAACCTTCTGTGATATCCTCCTGAGATATTTGTGCCATCATTTAGTCGCAACATATGCGACATTTCATTTCATATCAAATAAAGAACCGCTATGAAAAAAGGTATTTTTCCTTTCCTGATGGTATTTATGTCTGTAACATTGTTATTCTCCAGCTGCGAGGAGGAAGATCCGATTACAATTGATTCTTCCCAACCAACCGGCACTTTAACTGTTCAGCGTTCAGGGACATTTACACCAGCATCCAACACTCCTACGGGCGGAACAGCCGAACTCGTAACCGATGCAGAAAATGCAAATTTCCTTCGCTTCGGAGATGACTTCACTACCGAACTTGCAACAGGAACAGTCGCCGTTTACTTCTCTACTTCTGCTACTTTCACACCCGATCCAGGCAACGGAAATCCAGACCTGATCTTAATCGGTGCCGTTCAAGCTAATGGAGAGCAATTCTTCAAGCTTGATCAAGCCATAAGTAGCAATTTCACCCATGTAATTCTATGGTGTAATACCGCCAGTATTCCTTTTGGTAACGCACCGCTTCAGTAACTAAATTTGACTTTGTCACAAAAGCATGCCTATGCTATAAAAAGTGGCTAAAGTCCAGCTAAATTTTCGGGTCAACTGGGTGATCCTTCATCCGGTTGGCCTTCCCTTAAAAAATGCTTACAACATGAGGTATCACTACCTTTTCCTAAACCTAATTATCACACTTGCCTTTGGCTTCAGTATTCAGGCCCAAAGCGGATGGACACAAACCAAGCATGGGTTCTATCTACAAGCAAGTGCTGCTACCTTTCATTCAAACAAATACTACAGTACCTCCGGACAACTTTTCGATCAAGGAAGTACCTTTCGCACCCAACATTTGTTGATTTATGGAGCGTATGGCTTAAACGATCGACTGACCGCTACAATCAATTTACCGGTATTGCAACTTAACAGTTTCAATACCACCGAAACAATTGCTGGTATCGGAAGTATTCGACTTGGTGGTAAATACCGAATTTTAAAGAATTTCCCATTAGCCTTTCAAGTAGAATTAGATATTCCTACCAACGATGGCATCAGTCTTGCAAATGCCAAGGAACCCAACGATATTGGCATCATTGAACAAATCAACCTGCCTACTTCCGACGGAGAATTTAATATTTGGTCGACTCTAGCTGTTTCTAAATCTTCTTCTAATGGACAGATATTCGGGAGTGTTTATTCCTCTACCAATTTCCGAACTAAAGGTTACAGCCATCAATGGCAAGCTGGACTAGAGATTGGCTGTCTCCTATTTGATCAATTGTACCTTATCGGCAAAGCGAAAGTTCAGGATGATTTCACGAATACTCCCAAGCGTGTTGGTTCTTTTCTTTACGGAGAAGGAACCTCCTTTACTGAAGCCAGCATTACCGGTATGTATAAGTTGAATAACTCCTGGCACCTGATAGCTTCTTATACTAACAATTCCGGGTTATTGATAAAGCAGCGCAATAGTTATCAGGGAACAACCTTTTCTTTGGGGCTTGCTATTAAACAATAATATCCACGGGAGAGACCTCTTGAATATGCCCTTATTCAAAAAACACCTTATGGCTTGAATACGGATAAAACCAATGCTATGGCTCTCGTATAATCAATCTCTACTATGAAATAACTAATAAAATAGAAATCCCTTACCTTTCATGGTTACTCTTTTTAAAGGAAGCCTTACCTTTCATTTATTCGTTCAAAAAAGCAAGTCATGAAATTTTTCTCCCTTTTACTAGCCTTATTCGTTTTCCAATCCTGCAGTCAAGTCGACACCACCGCTCAAGAAGCAGCTCAGGCAGCCCTAGAGACGGAACTATCAGAAGCTCAGGCTAAAATTGCTAAGCTCACCGCTGCCGCAGAAGAACAACCCGGCCTTATTCATAGCGTCTTTTTTTGGCTCAACGAAGACCTTTCTGATGCTGACCTAGCTGCTTTCCGTGCCGGTGTAGAATCACTCAGAGCAGTGGAAAGTATAGAAAAAATGTACGTTGGCCCTGTAGCGCCTACCGAAGCTCGCGGCGTTGTAGACAATAGCTACAACTTAGCCCTAATCGTTCATTTCTCTGATATAGCCGGACAAGATGCCTACCAAATCGACCCCGTCCACCTAAAATTCGTCGATGAACATAAGGATAAGTGGACCAAGGTGGTCGTGTATGATAATTTGGTGGAGTAAGGTGACCTTCAAGCATATTGTGATCCTGCCCTTATCGTATTAAACTTACCTCCCCTACCCGCTGCTGCCACTGCCCATCGCGATCACGGTAGCGTAGGGTGTATAGGTAGACGCCAGTATTGACCTCCAAACCTTGCCAACCGTTTTCGATACTGTTACTGGTAAAGCGCAGTCCACCCCAGCGGTCAAAGATCCGGATTTCGTAATCGGTGATGGGGCAAGTGGTGTATGGACGAAAAGTATCGTTGTTTCCATCATCATTGGGAGAAAACGCATTGGGGAGATAGACCTCGCAGGTGCATTCTTCAACAGTAATGTTGATCTCATCTGTGACCGTCTCGCAAATATTGGTTAAGATCAATGAATAGGTGCCTGAATTTTGTACATCATACGAGGGAGTACTGGTTCCGTCTTGCCACAGGAAGGTTGCTGGTGGGCCAGTTATTTCTGGAGCTAAAACCAAGGGCTGAGTTTTGCAAATGGTAATATCTTCTCCTAGTTCCAAGCTGGTGGCCTCGTAGTAGTCTAAATTAAATCCGTCTCCCCTGATGCAACCGTCTAGCTCAATCTCTACCCCGTAATCACCTGGGGTTTCTACAACTATACTCGGTGTCGTTGCCCCTGTTGACCATTGAATACTTATGGGAGGTTCAAAATCTGCTTGTAGGCTTAGTACCTCACCAGGACAAAGTGTAGTATCATTTCCAATTTCTATATCAGGTAATGGCACGTATTCCAGCAGAATACTATCACGAAAATAACAATTTCCTTGCGTGGTTTCTAGCCAATATAAACCACCCTGTGTAACTGTAAGAGTTACTTGGTTAGAACCATCTGACCAGGCGTAATTTTCCAATGGAGAACCTGTATTAATCACGAATATCTCACTCGAACATAAGGTCGTATCATTTCCAAGGTCAAATTCACTCAATGTACTTGTGAGGACTTCAACAAAGAACAATTCTTGGCAGTTTTCTCCATCAATCTCTACACTGTATTGTCCAGGTACACTGACGAGATAGCTAGAAGCGGTACTGCCATCTTGCCAGATGTAGCTGCCTTCTACTTCAGATGCGTCTAAAGTGAGCATCTCACCATCACACAGATACAGTTCGTTGGGCCAATCTAATGCTGGAGAATATTCGCTTACCAATATACTATCCACCACCTCACATCCATCAATGGTAACGGTTACGGAATAAAGCCCAGGTTCATACGCAAAAGTTGAATTGACAAGCGTCTGGTCAGACCAAACATAACTTGCCCCCGGCACATAAACACTTAATAAGGGAAAAACGCCAGGACAAACGGTAGTATCTGGCCCCAAGTTGGTGGTTAAAGTTGAAAAAACTTCAACCGCTACTGTTTCCGAAATATGACACTCTCCCCTGCTTAGCTCCACACTATACAGCCCTGTACTCCCAGCGGTATACGTAGGTTCAGTACTGCCATCTTGCCACTGATAAGTGGTGTTAGGTAAGCTAGCATCTAGTACTACTGTTTCTCCGGGACAAATCAATTGGTCAGCCCCAAGAGAAAAACTGGGAAAAGTTGATGTTACCTGGACAGTGTCGCTCATTGTACAATGATCAATACTCGCAGTAAGATGAACATTGGTTGGTCCCGTTATCATTAAGCTTTCATCAGTACTTCCATTTTGCCAATTATAACTAACCGACGGATGAAGAGGAGGTACCATAAAGGTCAAGGTGTCTCCTTGGCATATCGTAGTGTCATTTCCGATATTGAATGCTTCCAAAACACTAGGAGTAATGTTTATTGTATCACTTCTTACGCAGCCATTCAACTCCCATTCTACTG
>NZ_JBOEFX010000115.1:0-49738 GCF_050633125.1 Lewinella sp. | reverse complement strand
ATAAGTCATCCCGAATTTTGATTGTCATCAAAATTCGGGATGACTTATATTTAATATTGAAGAATGATCTTCTTGACCATACTTGTTGCTCCTTGGCGAACTTCTAAAAAGTAAGCCCCTGGGCCATTCTGAGAGATATCGATATCATCACTGAAAGTTCCTTGGTACTCCCCTAAATCGAAAGAATAAATCAGGCGGGCTTCTCCATTGAATACCCGGATACTGGTCTCACCACTTTGAGGAAGCTCGAATTCGAGGCGAAACATCCCACGATTGGGATTAGGGAACAACTGGATATTCTCGATGGAAAGATTATTGATCAGTGGCATATCTACACCACGGCTAGCCATTGCTGCAGCATCCTCTTGATCCATGTCTGCCATGTCTACCTTGATGCGATCCATGTCTACTGCTGGAGACTCATCATCTATTTCCCGATCCGGATTATTGCTGAAGCTTTCGTCGTAGTTGTAGTCATACCAGTTGTTTTTGTTGCGACTCTCACCATTTTCGCCACATTCAG
Organism: Lewinella sp.; assembly: GCF_050633125.1. NCBI lineage: Bacteria > Pseudomonadati > Bacteroidota > Saprospiria > Saprospirales > Lewinellaceae > Lewinella > Lewinella sp. Next base: position 49,215 of record NZ_JBOEFX010000115.1, on the reverse strand, counting down.
ACCCCATGACAGCAATAGCCGTCTGTGACTCTCCGTCACGAATATATCCGACAGCTATTTCCTTACCAACATTGGTACCATTGATAACTGCACTAAGGTCTCCCCAGTCAATAATCGGTTTTCCTGCTAAGCTGGTAATAACATCTCCACTTTGCAAACCTGCTTCTTTTGCAGCCGAATTCCGTACAATATTGACGGGTACTCCTTTGCGATTCGTTTCATTATGGTTGTTGCTCACCCCAAAGAAAGGCGCTTCAGAACATGGTTGTGAAAGATTATCATCGGAAGATTCGCCCAAAACAGCATTGGCGCGCATCGTTTCTCCGTTGCGGATATAGGTAACAACCACTTCATCGCCAGGGCTAAATTTACGCAGTGCACTGGTCAAAGAACGATCATCACTCATTTGATAATCATTGATAGCAACTACGTAATCCAATGGCTCCAGACCAGCAGCCTCAGCAGCGGAACCCCGAATAACACGTTTAACGTAACTTCCATAAGGATTTGTCAAGCCTAGCTTACCAGCCTTCGTACGATCCATGTGGCCTGAATAGATACCGAGATAACCGCGCCCCATCTTGAGGCTGGGGTCATCTTCTCTCCCTATGGTACCATTAGCACGCTGAGGAGTATTGTTTCGAGAATAAGCAATTTCTATCGGATCGCCATCTTCCATATTGTTCAGCATAACGCTGATATCACTCCAGTCAATCATTGGCTGGCCATTAATACTGGTAATTACATCACCATCGTCTAGGCCTAGCTTCATCGCTGTAGAGTTTCGTACGGTAGTGATACGTACGCCAATTTCATCATCGTCATTATCATCATGTTCCCGCACTCCCAAAAAAGCAGAACCACCATAATGTTCTCCATCGGAATCACTGGGCCTCCCTAAGGTGACGGGTAGGCTCATCTTTTTTCCTTGGCGAACAATTTTCAAATCTACCTTGTCGCCAGGACGATGTGCCGCCAACAGTTCTGTCAAACCGGTATTACGGTCAACCATCTCATTATTCATGCCGATGATATAATCAAAGGGTTTTAATCCTGCGGCTGCGGCTGCGGTGCCTTTGTAAACATATTTGACCATGTCTCCATCGTCTGTAGGAAGATTAAGCAAATCTGCTTTATCATCATCAATTTCAGTGGAGCTAACACCCAGAAAAGCGCGATTGCTGTTGTGCTGAGCGTGTAGTGAAAATAGACTAGTAGTAAGAAGAAGTAACAACAGGTGTCTCATTGCGATTTTTTTTGATTCTCTGAAAGGTTTTGCGTTTTGTAGGCAATCGAAAGCAGAAAGACGATCTTTTTAGTCGCTTATACTTTTACTTTTTTAGCCACAAAATTATCAAAGAAGGAAATTTGTATGGTCAAAAGACACAACATTTAAGCTACCGTTGCACCCTAAAGCGCTTTTTTGTCAATCTTCTTGATATTTTTGCCTTAACTAAACAAAACTACTCCATGCGGAGCTTACTTGCTTTATCCGTCACCGTGGTAATCCTCTCTTTGATGGGGTGCAAAACCACTCAACCGACCCGGCCTTTGGAAAACTATACGAATGACGACCGTTTTGAAAATCAATCCTCTACTATTCGAATTCCTGTTCGATTAAATATTCAAGAACTGGAGAATTCACTTAATCAGCAACTCGGCGAGGCACTTTATCAAGACGATAGCTTTAATGATGGAGACAAAATGAAAGTTACGGCACGTAAGGATGGCACTATCAAGATTACGACAGAAGGAAGTGCTGTCAGTTACCAAGTTCCGCTTGACCTCTGGATACAATACGATTTGGGCTTGGGCAAGGTGGAGGCTACCGGTCGCTTGAATTTAGACTTCTCTACAGTATACGCTATTGGTAGTGATTGGAAATTCGCTACGCAAACAAGTTTACAGGGGCATGAATGGAAAGAGCGGCCGCGCTTAAAGGTTGGGGGCGTAAGCATCCCCGTACAATCTATTGCCAACTTGATCCTCAGCCGAAGCACAAGCACCATTAGCAATAGCATCGACACCTTGGTCGCAAATTCATTCAAACTGGAAGAAACTGTAGCAGAAGCCTGGCAGCTAATGTTCGAGCCTTATGAAATATCATCAGAATACCAGACTTGGCTACTCGTCAATCCTACCGACTTGGGGATGACACCGATCAAAACAGAGAATGGCAACATGGAAGCCACTATCATTGTCCAGTCGAAACCAGAACTACGTTTTGGCCCTAAGCCAACAGCCAATCCTACTATTTCCTTGCCTGATTTTGAATACCGAATGCTCAATGAAAGTGCAGAAGAAGGTTTTCAGATTTTCCTTGATGCTACACTACCTTATGAAGAAGCAGAACGGCTCACCAAGCAAAGTTTACAAGGAGAACGCTTTGAACAAGGTAGTCGCCATGTTGTCGTAGAAGATATCGAACTCTTTGGCCAAGGCAACAATATAGTGGTCAATCTTTTGCTATCAGGCAGTTATAATGGCCATATTTATATGACAGGCGAACCTGTCTTTAACCCTCGTCGAAACAGGATAGAAGTCGAAGACTTGGAGTATACCCTAGACAGTAAAAATTTTCTTCTCCGTTCAGCAGCATGGTTAGCTAAAGGAACGCTAAAGAAAAAACTACAGGAAAACATGGACTACTTGCTCGACTACAACCTTTCCGATGCCCAAAAGCAAATGGCGGAACAGTTACAGGATTATGAAATAAGTCCTGGGATAAAACTACAGGGAGCATTAGAAGAATTAAATATTTACAATGCTTACCTGACGACCAATGGTGTTAAAGTTGTGATGTCCTTGAAGGGCGATTTGGGAGTAATTGTGGATGGCTTATCAGATTTTGGAATGTAAACTTCCAAAATTAGCTGTTCTTTAGCGGACGATTATTATTTTTGCCGGCTATGCGGTTGAAACAACTAGAAATAAAGGGCTTTAAAAGTTTCGCCAACGAAACACAAGTCAACTTCTCTGAAGATGTCATCGGGATCGTAGGGCCTAACGGTAGTGGTAAATCAAATATCGTTGATGCCATTCGCTGGGTATTAGGAGAGCAAAAGAGTAAAGAGTTACGCCTCGATCAAATGTCGAGTGTAATCTTTAATGGTACCAAGAAAAAGAAAGCTTCGGGTATGGCCTCGGTCTCCCTTACTTTTGAAAACACCAAAAATCTACTTCCCACAGAGTACAACACGGTAACTATCACCCGGATGCTGTACCGAACCGGAGAAAGCGAGTATCGCTTAAACGGGGTTACCTGCCGGTTAAAAGACATCACCAGTCTTTTTCTAGACACCGGTATTGGCTCCAACTCTTATGCAATTATCGCATTGGGGATGGTAGATGATATCTTGGCCGACAAGGACAACTCTCGCCGTAAAATGTTCGAGCAGGCAGCAGGTATCTCCAAGTACAAAATCCGGAAGAAACAGACTCTCAATAAGCTTAAAAGCACAACGGAGGACCTGGATCGGATTGAGGACCTTTTGTACGAAATCAATGGAAACCTGAGCTCGCTTGAAAAGCAGGCAAAACGTGCTAAAAAGTATTTCGAATTAAAGAATAACTATAAAGATCTTAGCCTACAACTAGCTCGCATAAAGATCGATGATCTAAGAGATAGGCATAAAACGCTCCAAAAGCAACTTACAGAAGAAGAGGACAAGTACCGACAGTACGAAATTGATGTCACTCAACTGGAAGCAGGAATAGAATCAGAACGTAAAGCACATGTAGATAAAGAGAAAGCACTTTCCGATCGGCAACGAGACCTTAACAACCTGATCAGCCAGTTAAGGAACAAAGAAAGTGACCGGCAGATGCTGAAACAGCGTTTGCAATTTATTACTCAAAATCAGGAAAAGCTAACCCAGGATATTGCCCAAGCGAAACAACGGCTTACGCAGCTGGAAGGGCAATTGGATGACTACCGAGGAGAACTCAATGCCGAAAAGAGAGTAGAAGCTCGTTTGGAACTAGAATTAAGCACTGCTGAAGACAAACTTGCACAGATACGTTCTAGTCACGGGTCCGTAAAGGCCAATTTGGATACTATTGTTGGAGAGCAACAAGCCGTAGAACGTGAGGTTTTTGAGCAGGAAAAGCGCAGGGCGATCAACCAAAGCCGAATGGAAAACTTCGAGCAACAGAAGGCTCGAAATACCTCAGACATGGCCACCCGCGAGGAGGACATGAAAGAGCTCAATGACCGCCTAGCTGCTTTGGAAGCCAAAGAAAGCGATGCTCAAAAGCAAGTAGATGCACTTGAGTTAGCAGAAGAACAGCGGCAGCAAAAAGTCACAGAGTCTGAAACCAGACTTGAGGATTTGAATCAAAGGCGAACCAAAGTCAATCGTACGCTGGATGCTAAACGCAATGAGTATAAACTGACAAAAAGTATGATCGAAAGCCTGGAAGGATTTCCAGAATCGATCCGCTTTTTGAGTCAAAATAAAAACTGGAAACAGGATGCTCCGCTATTATCGGATCTTCTTTATGTAAAAGAAGATTACCGCGTAGCAATAGAGAACTACCTGGAGCCTTACCTGAATTATTACGTCGTTGAAAATCTCGAAGAAGCCTATCAGGCGATTCAGTTATTGGGGCGTAGCCAGAAAGGGAAGGCAAATTTCTTTATTCTCGATGCCTTTAAGGAATACCTTCCTCCAGCGGAATTGCTGCCTTCAGGTATGTTATTGGCTGCCGACCTTATAGAGACAGATGATCAATACCGGCGTTTGGTAGCTTATCTTCTCGAAAAGGTCCTTGTTGTTGACAGTGAAGACGTTAAAAGTGCCAATGCTGGTGGTGAATGGATTGTCCTCGGACGTAGCGGTCGTTTTATACGCCGCAGATTTAGCGTCTCGGGAGGGTCGGTTGGTTTATTTGAGGGCAAGAAAATTGGCCGAAAGAAGAACCTCGAGATTCTAGAAAAAGCCATTGCAAAAGCAGAAAGGGAAGAACAAAAACTATCTACGGAGTATTTCCAGGAAAAGAACGACCTAGAGCGCCTAAAGCAGCAACGCAGTAAGCAGGGTATCCAGCAGGCGAGGCAGGCAGTGAATCAGATATCACAACAGAAAGTATCTCTTGTGACTCGCCTTGAGAATTTCCAATCCTTCATGAGTGACATGCAGCAAAAGAATGAGCAGTTGCAAGCGGACACTAAACGCATGGAGGAGGAAAACAAAGAGATAGACGCTCAGCTGGCAGGAGGCCAGCGAAGGGTGGCGGAAATCAAAGAGCAAATTGCTAATACTGATGGCAGTTATAGAGAAATTGCGGAAGAGTTAAGTGCTGCATCGGCGGCTTTTAATGAAAAAAATATTTCTTTTATTCGCCAACAAAACCGGGTAACAGCCCTACAACAAGAACTCTCTTTTCGCGAGAAGCAGCTCACTGAAATCACGACTGTTCGTAAACGTAATGAGGAATCGTTGCTAAGCAGCGACCAAGAAATTCAAAATGCACAGACGAAAGTCTATGACCTTGAAGTTGAATTACAGGGCCTTTACGAAGAAAAAAACAAACGAGAAGCAGGTCTTACCGAAGCAGAGCAGGCTTACTTTGAGGCGCGTGGTGGAATCAATGAGCTAGAAGACAAGCTCCGCAAAGTGGGCCGCCTTCGCCAAGATGCTCAAATACTGATCAACCAACTTAAAGACAAATTCAGTAGTGTAAAATTCGATATCAGTACCGTAGCTCAGCGCTTGCGAATTGAATTCTCCATTGATGTCAATGAGTTCATCAATCAGGAGACAGAAATTGATGCGAAGGTTGAAAAGATGGATCCTACTGAACTAGAGTTGAAGGTAGAACGCATGAAGAGTCGTATTGATAACTACGGCGAAATAAACCCCATGGCGGTTGAAGCGTATGACGAAATGAAGGAACGCTTTGATACAATCACTAACCAACGAGAAGACATCATCGCCGCCAAGGAGTCTTTAATTAAAACCATCAAAGAAATTGAAGAAACAGCAACTATTCAGTTTCTTGATGCCTTCGATAAAGCACGCATTTACTTCATTGATGTATTCCGTAGTCTCTTTACCGAAGATGATAATTGTGACCTGATTCTGCTCGAACCAGAAAACCCGCTGGAATCTAAGATTGAAATTGTAGCAAAACCTAAAGGGAAACGGCCACAATCTATCAGTCAGTTATCAGGTGGAGAGAAAACACTTACAGCTACGGCTTTACTATTCGCCCTCTACCTGCTCAAGCCAGCACCATTCTGTATTTTTGATGAAGTAGATGCTCCTCTTGATGACGCCAACATTACCAAGTTTAACCGCATCATCAAGAAATTCAGCAAGGAAAGTCAGTTCATCATCGTCACTCATAACAAACTTACGATGGAGGCAGTAGACACCATTTATGGTGTGTTTACCAATGAACAGCAGGGGAGTGGCGTACTTCCGGTAGAATTCTCAGAATTGGATGGCAGTGGCTTCTTTAAGGCTGCGCAGAGCAATTGATATGTTGCAAAAATGTAAAACTCTGTTGATGGTTGGTGGTTGAAAGTTGATGGTCAGGTTTCCACTTTTCTAGCGAAAGCTGTTAACGATCAAAGATAGACAGCTTCCAATTGGGCACGTCATGATTTTCATGAGGGCTACTCACAAACAGCACAACGCACCAGCCTGAAAGGTTGAGAACCCTTACACTTTTATTCCTCCTCCTGATATTTATCCCTTCCCGAGCGATCAATTACCGTGCTACTTGCTTGCTGTGTACCTTGTAAAACAACATCGAGGATATTAACGTGAGCAGGCTGCTGAGCAATAAAAAAGACCGTTTCTGCAACATCACGACTGGTGAGTGGTTGGAAACCCTCATAGATATTCGCCTTTTCTTGGTCTCCATCAAAGCGGACCAGGGCGAACTCTGTTTCTTCTACATGCGCGGGAGCCACTTGGCTGACCCGAACATCATGCCGGTGCAAGTCCAGGCGCATACTTTTGGTGAGTGCGTCTACCGCAAATTTCGTAGCGCAATAAACGTTCCCCTTTGGATAAACTTCTTTACCTGCCGTAGAAGCCACATTGATGACATGTCCTTGCCTGCGAGCAACCATACCAGGCGTAACAGCTCTGGTTAGATAAAGGAGTCCTTTGATATTGGTATCTATCATTTCGTCCCAATGCTCCAGGTGACCTTCATGGATGGGGTCAAAGCCTTTGGCCTTACCGGCATTGTTCATCAAAATATCAATGTCTGACCACTCAGGAGGTAGACTATCAATAGCCTTCTGAACTGCTTCGGCTGAACGTACATCAAAAACAAGTAGATAAGATTCCGTGCCATAGCGTTCTGTCCACTCTTGTTGCAGCGCTTCCAGGCGTTCCTTTCGTCTTCCGGTGATGATTAGTCGATAGCCATTAGCTGCAAATTTTGTTGCTGTCGCACGACCAATTCCTGAGGTAGCACCTGTAATTAGGATACATTTTCCTTTTCCGACTTCGCTTTCAAGCAGGGCCGAGGCCTCTCGTTGTTGAATGAGTGCTTCCAAGCGTTGGACATTATCTTTGAGTGCTTGTAGCGTATTTTGTTCTTGCTGAAGATCAGATTTATGAGCCATAAGCTTAAAGACAGTGTCGTTTTCAGGAGTCTTCAACTCCGGGTTGATAGAAATTGCTTGTTGGTAAGCATGAAAAGCCTGCTCGTGTTCCTTTTGGCGATGATACAGGAGAGCCAGGTCATAGTAAACGAAAGCGTGCTCTGGATTGATTTCAATGGTTTTCTTAAAAGCTTTGAAAGCCTTCTTAGGATGATCAAGCGCGCCAGCGTAAAGGAGTCCTAGTTGATAATAGGCATCCTCGGGCGTGCCTTCTCTTTTCGCAGCTTCTTTAAAGTATTTGACAGCCTTTTCTGTGGCATCAGGTTCAGCTTGTAGACTTAATTCTCCTAGACGGAACCAAACATCAGCACCTTGCTCATTTATTCTAACAAGTCTTGCAAAATACTTTCGGGCAAGGGCTGGTTTACCCGCTAAATCAGCTAGTTCACCTGCTAAAAACAAGCCATTTTCGTGTTGTGGGTTTTTGGTCAGCAAAAAATTCACCTGCTCACTAGCTTCCTTGGGGCGGTCATCCTGTGCCAACAGCAAGGCATAGTTGTACAGTAATTCTTCGTTATTAGGAAAAGACTCTAGGCCTGCCTCTAGCAATGTAATACCATCCGAAAGGGTGCTGCCATCCGCAAGGCGCCAAGCTTTTTCTATCAATATTCCAACTTCATCTTCAATATCATCAGTACTTTCTTCTGGTTCCCCTTCTAGTGCTTCGAGACCAGACTCCTCTTCTTCTGGATGTTCCTCTGGCTCTCCTTCCAGTACCTCAATGCCAAAATCTTCCTCTTTGTCTATAACAACATGTTCTTCCTGAGAATCCGTTACTTCTTCTGGTTCCTTTTCATTATCAGCTGGGGTAGGAGGTAGTAGTTCTATTCCCGGTATACCTGTCAAATCAATAGGAGGGGCTTCTTCGATGACTTCTACAGGTGATTCAACTGCTTTTTCTTCTGGTGAGATGATTCTGGGTTCACCAGCAAAGGTTGCCCGAAAAGCATCACCAGCATCGGTTTCATCAAGGAAAATGAACAACTGCTCATAGGCATTGTGCTGAAATTGGTATAATTCTAGATGCAGGTTGCCTCTTAACAAGCGAATGAATTCACCTGCTTCACCAGATATATCTCGAACGGCCTTTAAATGTGTAGTAAAACTTTCGCTATTCAATCGGTTATCTTCTCGCTTCTGGCGGCGCAAATCAAGATAGCGGTCTTGCCAAAAATTAATATACTGGATAATATCCGTAACTCTTTCAAAACTGGTTGCAACCTCTTCTTTTTCGCCATTTTCCTCTAGTCTGTAACCTGGAATAACAATGGGGAGCAAGTCATGACCATGCTCATTGAGCATACTTAAACTTTGTTCCATACATTTGGTTGACCGTAGGAAATTGTCACTAACCAACAAAATGATGGCTCCTTCAAAACCTTTGAGAATAGTGGCCAGGCTTTGTTCCTGATCTCTTTGAATAGCTACCTTCTGAAAAGAAAGAACAGGAGCGAGATCTGTAGCTATTTTGTTCGCGATTTCCTCGTTTTCAATACAATAAGCTAATGATACGGGAATATTTAATGTTTGCATAGTTGGATGTTGCTTAAAGCAAGAAGTTTAGGACTCAGAAAGTAATTGTTGAATACTTTGCTCAAATTCATCTTGGAAAGCCTTGAAGCGAGAAGTAGCCGGGCCGTCAAAGCCAGTGTGAATTTTCCTTACCCGATTTTCTTTGTCGATAAATAAAAGGGTAGGGTAGGAGATGATTTTATTAAGCATCGGTAATGCCCTTGAAGCTTCTTCTTTGTCATAATAACCTCCCCACAGTACAGGGTAAGGAATTTCATTGCGCTCCTGATAGCGACTCAAGGCAGCTAATGCTCTTTCTTCTTCACGATAACGTTCAAAACCAATGCTTATTACCTGAAGGTCAGGATGAGTATTGTTGGCAAAATAATCTAATAAAAACTGAGTCTCGTCCTTGCAGTTTGGACACCAAGTACCCATTATTTGAATCAGTTTAGCCTTACCGGCAAAAGCTTCATCTGATAAGCTAATGGCCTCGCCTTTAGTGTTGGGGAAAGTAAAATCAACAGGATTACCAGCTTCTATTACTTTAGTCAACTCATAAGGGCTCTCTAAGGTCGCCTCAGAATTTCGATGGGCTTGCCAAATGGTGCGATAGTGCTTTCCTGAACGGAAAGAACCTACCATGGCCTCCGCATCAGCATCTATCTGTGCTTCAAATAAAAAGGCATGTGCACCGTCAAAAACAGACAGATAGGCTTTTGTTCCTGATACTTCCCCTTCTAAGTAGCGATAATCGCCAGTTTCCGTTCGAAAAGTACCACTCAACTGGTTGTCTTTTTGGACAAATTCTCCAATACCAGCAAACGCAGCAGACTCGTCCCCTCCCGGTCCAAAAGTGACCTCCCAAATGCCAGAAAGATTCAATGCGGGTGCTTTTGGAATCTTGGTAAAGCGGTGGTTCTCTCCAAAATGAGCAATAAACGGAATGCTGTAGTTTTCGCGGTAGTTGACCACGTACTCGCCTTCAATGAGGCCTTCTTCGTAAAGCCCAACGATATAGGTGTCATAGATTGGGAAATTGATCCGTATAGAATCTTTTGCCCTTGACTTGCTGCGGCCGAAGCTAATATCTTTGACCACAATTCTTTCTTCTCCATTCAGGAAGACAATTTGAAAAGTGGTATCGTCCGTATATTCCACTTCAAAATTAAAGGGAAGTTCTCCGTTTGTTACTTCATCAAAAGTGAGGCCAAGCTTATCTTCTCTGTATTCCCCTTTGGGATTCGGACTAACTGCACTAGGGTCAAGTTGAAGAACAGCTCGCCAAACACCAGGAGGAATCTTGGTGTAGGCATTTTCCATGCGTAGACAAGTCGTAAGGGTCAGCAATACAACGGCTGCTAACAGTATAGGAGCAAATTTCACAAGCGTAGTTTAATAACAATAATGAATAAGATGACAAAGGGCTATGATTTGCTCCCCTTAAAGTGGTCATCTTTATATTTAAAAAGAACATTAAAGGACGTCAAGCTCCCGTATATCCGGGTAATATATTGCTGAAGATTGACCTTTTCTTCGTCAATCAAAGCACTACTGTTGATTCGCTGTTCCATGACTCGCAAGCGATCCCTGACCATCACTATCTTATGGAAGAAAGTGTCAATATCCATTTCTTTTTCTTTCATGTCGGGATCTGCTGGCTGAAGGACGAGCTTACCATCAATCCATTTATCCCCTAAATCTACTACTTCCTCTAAGCCATTGTAAGCCTTAAGTATTTTTACTAAAGCTTTTTCAGCTTCCGTGAAACTTACTTCCTCTTCAGCAGGGATGGCCTCGACAATTTCCCATTTATCATAATCGCGGCCTACTAATTTTAGACCGTAAAGCGTAAAAGCCAACTCATAGGCCGCTGCATGAAGCCGAATGACAACTCCATCACCGTAGGCTGGGTGTTTTACCCGTGATCCTACTCCTAGTACTCCTTCCATAATTTCAACTATCCTTTCGGTTTTATAATCAGGATTTTAATATTTCCATATCCAAGTCACCCTCTGATTTAGCAATTAATGTTGAAACAGTGGCATCACCGGTTACATTAACAACTGTTCTGCACATATCTAGGATACGATCTACCGGGAAGATAATTGCAATCCAAGCAGGATTTAAACCTACGGACTGCAATACAACAATCATCATCACCAAACCAGCAGAAGGCACTGCAGCAGAACCAATAGAGGCCAGGGTAGCAGTAAGCACAATGGTAGCTTGTTGAGCAATCGACAGGTCTACAAAGTGCATCTGAGCCATAAACACTACCGCTACAGCTTGGTAAAGGCTCGTACCATCCATGTTAACGGTTGCCCCAATGGGCAAGACGAAGTTGGATACATTCTTTGATACACCAAGGTTATCGCGTACACACTCCAAGGTCACTGGCAGCGTAGCGGCGCTAGAACTAGTGGAGAAAGCCAAAAATTGAGCAGGGCTGATTTTACGAAAGAATGCAGCATAAGGCAGATCTCTCACAAAAATCTTCATCATCAACGGGTAAAAAACAAAAATCATAAACCCTAATCCTGCGACTAAAACCAAAGAATAAGCAGCTAATCCCTTAAATATCTCAATGACTTCAGCCGTTGTGCTTGCCATCTTGGCAATAACTCCAGCCATCAGCGCAAAAACAAAAAATGGTGCAGCATTCATCACTACTTCTACCATCTTGAGGAAAACCTCGTTGGTGCCATCCATGAAAGCCATGACTGGCTCCGCTTTTTCTCTTGGAATCATCAATAAGACAATACCGAAGAAAATGGCGAAGAAAATGACTTGCAGCATCAATTTCCCATCCGACAACGACATGAAAATATTTTCAGGAACGAAATCAACGAAAAATTTCAAAGGGCCTGCTTCCTTCATTTGAGAAGCATCTGCTAATTTCTTGGAGAGGGAAGGGTCTTCCTCTGCCATACTCAATTCATCCACTAGTGCCGTAGCAGCAGCATCTCGAAAACTAGCGTAGGCAGGGTCAGAAAGATAGTTTTTACCATCCAATATTTCGACACCATCCGTTTGCTGTACCCAAAGCTCGTATTTTATGCGGTTTTTGATACGTTGATCCTGGTCGATTGTTGCACCAGGCTGAGCTATATTTACAATTAAAAGCCCTACTCCAACTGCAGCAACAGTAGTTACCATGTAAGCCAGCATGGTTTTGGCGCCCATTCTTCCCAGTTTCGACAGATCGGGCAAGGTGCTAATCCCTGAAATGATAGATAGCAGAACCAATGGAACAGCAATAAATTTCAGCAAGCGAATAAAGATCGTACCGAAAGGATCAATCCAGTCTATTGTAAACTTGCTCCATCCCCACTTTACGGAAAAGAAAGCGTAGATGATGCCTAGAAATAGACCGATAATAATTTTCCAATGCAATGGCAGATTCTTCATGAGTAAGAGGATAGTTAGAAATAGCCCCCAAATTAACGAAAATTCTGATTCGGTTCTTTTTTGTCAATTGATTATCACAAAATAGCAGAGGTTTCATCAGTTCACATAATTCTCTTAAGTTTGCCGCATGAGATTGGAAAACGACCTATTATTACGCGTTGCTCAAGGAGCCGAAGTAGAACGCCCCCCAGTATGGCTGATGCGCCAAGCCGGAAGAATTTTACCTGAATACCGCGCCCTAAGGGCCAAGTTGAGCGGGTTTAAAGAATTGGTAGAAACCCCTGCATTGGCTGCAGAGGTCACTCTTCAACCTGTAGATATACTAGGTGTTGATGCTGCAATCATCTTCTCCGATATATTGGTCATCCCTGAAGCAATGGGGCTCACCTATGAAATGATCGAAAAGAAAGGGCCCTCTTTCCCGAAAACAATTCAGTCACAAAAAGATATTGAGGACTTAATCGAGGGGGGGGATGCTGCATCTGAATTAACTTATGTGTACGATGCTTTGGCCTTAACGAAAAAAGAACTTGCTGGTAGGGTTCCTTTAATTGGTTTCGCTGGCGCTCCCTGGACCATTTTCGCTTACATGGTAGAAGGTGGAGGAAGCAAAACTTTTTCTAAAGCCAGAAAAATGCTTTTTCGGGAGCCGGAGTTGGCTCATGCCTTGCTAGAAAAAATCACCCGTACTACCATTGCCTACTTGAAGGAGAAAGTAAAACACGGTGCGGATTTGATTCAATTGTTTGACTCTTGGGCAGGAATTTTATCTCCAGCTTTATACAAAGAGTTTGCTATCCCTTACTTGCGCCAGATTACAGAAGCACTACGAGAAGAAGAGACACCCGTGACTGTCTTTGCGAAAGATGCTTGGTTTGCACTCCGTGAATTAGACGCCTTACCCTGTCAGGTAATAGGCTTAGATTGGACCCAGAATCCTGCCGATTTACGTAAATTACTACAAACAGATAAAGCTTTTCAGGGCAACCTCGACCCCTGTCAACTCTATGCTCCGGGAGAAAAGGTTGCAGAAGCAACAAAAAAGATGTTAGCTACTTTTGGCAAAAAACATATCGCTAATCTTGGCCACGGGGTTTATCCTGACACACCACTCGAGGGCGTACGTGCGTTTATTCAGACTGTACAAGCCCATAGGTATTAACCTTTCCTGAAAATGGGATAATAACTCCAGTTAATTTTCACAGCTCTACCCTTTATTACTAGCGAAAAGAAGGGTAGAGAAATTTAATTAAACCATACAAGCTTTTATTATCCCATTAGCTTTATTACTTTTGCCACGCTGCAAGCATAAGCATCAATTAATTTGATGTATACAAGATTTGCGCAACACCTAAACATTCCCGCTTCCATATAAACTGATTTTATGGGTTGGTTCAAGCGACTTAAAGACGGAATTCAGACAGCAACGAGGAACAAGAAAGAAGCTCCAGAGGGCCTGTGGTATAAGTGTAAACGTTGTAAAGAAACGTCTACAATGAAAGAATTGCGTGAGAACTCTTACAAGTGTCCTCACTGTAATTATCATGTACGCATTGGTTCCTACGACTACTTCGACCTTATTTTTGACGGCAACTTCGATTTGATGTTCGAAGAGTTCCGTTCAAAGGACCACCTTAATTTCGTCGATTTAAAATCCTACCCGGAACGTTTGGCTAGCGCCTACAAGAAAACGGGGCTTACGGATGCAATTACGGTTGCGCAAGGCAAAGTTAATCGCCGACCATTGGTCATTGCAGCCATGGATTTTCAGTTTATCGGAGGCTCGATGGGTTCTGTCGTTGGAGAGAGAATCGCCAGAGCCATTGATCACTGCCGTGAAACTAGAACTCCCTTTATGATTATCTCTAAAACGGGGGGAGCTCGTATGATGGAATCCGCTTTCAGTTTGATGCAGATGGCCAAAACTTCGGCCAAGCTGAGCACTTTGGCCAAGGCTGGAGTACCTTACTTTTCCTTTATGACAGACCCTACAACAGGTGGCGTTACCGCCTCTTTTGCCATGTTGGGGGATATTAACTTTGCGGAACCAGAAGCGCTCATTGGTTTTGCTGGCCCCCGGGTTATTAAGGAAACGATAAAGAAAGACTTACCAGAAGGGTTCCAAACTTCAGAATTCGTTTTGGAGAACGGCTTTTTGGATTTCATCGTAGACCGTAAAGACCTTAAAGATCGGATTTCTGATCTGTTGCAGCTTTTTGAAAAATAAGCATGTAAACTACCACCTGTCTGATTGTATTCGGGATCATGAGTATTTTTACTCCTAATCCTGCTGTTTTTTTGGCGAATAACCCTATCATGTTGTTCTCTTAGCCAAGTAATTTGAATACTACAGAAAGATGGATAAAATTTCACTCACACTATTTATCGTTTTTGTTGCTCAGTTCATAAACGCGCAACAAACGACACCTCCTGTTTTGAATCCCTTAATGTACGAGATAGCCAAGGGGGCTTCTGCCGAACGCTTGGAGGCAGATATTCGAACTTTGGTCAACTTTGGCACTCGCCATACGCTAAGTGATACCCTTTCTGAAACCCGAGGCATTGGTGCAGCACGACGATGGATCAAATCTTCTTTTGAAAAAATAAGCAGTGATTGTAATGATTGTCTGGAGGTAGAATATCAACGAACATTGGTGACTGCAGAAGGGAATCGTCGTATTCCAGAAGACACCTGGGTTGTCAATGTAGTGGCCATTCAAAGGGGCACGCGTTATCCTGATCGATATGTCATCATGAGTGGAGATATTGACTCCCGTATTAGCGACCCTCTCAATGGTACCGATGACTCTCCTGGGGCAAACGATAATGCTTCTGGTATGGCTGGTGTAATAGAAGCCGCAAGAGTACTCTCTAAGTATCAATTTCCTGTTTCGATTATCTATGTTGGACTTTCCGGCGAAGAGCAGGGCCTTTTTGGTGGCCAACACCTCGCTCAAAAGGCTCTCGATGAAGAATGGGACATCCTGGGAGTGATCAACAACGACATGATTGGCAATATCGAAGGTATTGATGGCGTAATTGACAATACCACCTTCCGTGTTTTTAGTGAACCAACACCACCGAACGAAACCGAGCAACAACGCATCTGGCGACGCTTTTATGGTGGGGAAGTGGATGGTCCCAGTCGTCAGCTAGCACGCTATATTGATAAAATGACTGAACAGTTTTTTACTAATTTGGATGCAATTTTGATTTACCGCCTTGACCGTTTTGGGAGGGGAGGGCATCATCGACCATTTAATGACCTCGGCTTTCCCGGTGTTCGAATTATGGAGACCCACGAAAACTACAACCGTCAGCATCAAGATTTACGAACAGAAGACGGAATCGCTTACGGAGATGTAATAGAAGGTGTTAATTTTGATTACACTGCCAAGCTTACTGGTGTTAATATGGTAACGCTCGCATCATTGGCTAGTGCACCTCCAGCTCCTCAAGGATTAATGATTGGTGGTGCTGTTCAGCCTTCTACCCAATTAGAATGGGACGCCAGCGAAGATCCTGATATTGCGGGGTACGTCGTCTATTGGAGAGATACCACAGCTCCACAATGGCAGCATGCTCGATATTTTCCAGCAAACACCAATGCCGTTGAACTTACGGGGATAGTCATTGATAATTATCTCTTCGGTGTAGCAAGTATTGGTAAAAATGGAGATCAAAGTCTTGTTGCTTATCCCAGAACACTGATTCCACGACGGCGCTAATAGTGTGTTTTCTTTTTCAAATCCAAAAGCTAAAGCCATAAAGGTATGACACGATTCTTTTTCCTCCTCTTTTCCTTAATTCCCATCCTTAACTACGGGCAGCAAGTTGATCTGACGCCGGAACGTTTTCCTTTTGATGAAGCATTGGAATACAATGACAAGATACAATCTCCCGCGGCTTTTCTTGGATATGAGCTAGGAGAACGATTTACAGAATACCATCGCTCAGTGGCCTATTTTGAGTACTTAGCGAATCTGTCAAATCGCATTACCCTAAATACTTACGGAGAAACTTATGAACAACGTCCTCTTATAAACCTGATTATAAGCAGCCCTGAAAATCATGCACAAATGGAGACGCTGCGCGAGCGCCACCTTCAATTGATGGATACTGATTTTGCTGCCAGTGAGGAAGGAAAAAAGATCATTGCCAATGATCCTGTATTTACCTCTTTTAGTTATAACATTCACGGAAACGAAGCCTCTTCTACCGAAGCAGCAATGCAGGTTGCTTACCGTCTGGCAGCTGCACAGGATGAAGAGACCGCAAAAACACTAGCCGAAAGTGTTGTGATTCTATTTGTTTGTATCAATCCTGATGGTCGCGACCGCTATGTTTATTGGATCAACGGCGCTGGTCGCCAGCAACCTGGAATTAACCCTGGTGACTTTGAGCATTTCGCTCCCTGGCCCAATGGCCGTACCAACCATTATTGGTTTGACCTGAATCGCGACTGGATTTGGGGTGTTCATCCTGAATCGCGTGGGCATACGGCAGAATATCAGCGATGGATGCCACAAGTTCATGTCGATTACCACGAGCAAGGTTACAATTCAAATTATTTTACTGCTCCTGGTGCAACACCACGAAACCTTCTACTACCAGATTCTTATGAAGCTTGGAGTGACACTTTTGGACGGGCCAATATTGCTGCCTTTGATCGCGAGGGTCTCATGTATTTCACCCGAGATCGGTTTGACTTTTTCTACCCTGGTTACGGTTCATCTTACCCCAGTGTGATGGGAGCGATAGGAATGCTGACGGAACAAGGAGGGATTGGAGCTGGCCGTGCCATTACTACTGATGATGGATATATTTTGACCTTGCGCCAGCGAATATTTGACCATTATACGACCTCATTGGCCACCATCCAAAAGGGCGCTATTCAGCGAGAACAACTTCTTGCTTATAGTGTAGCCGCCTGGAATCCAGCAAGTGCAAAGTCTCCCCACCAGAGTTTCGTTATTCGAAACGAAAAAGGAGGCTTTCTTGAAGATTTCCTGAAAGTAATGGGTCGCCAAGGTGTCGTTGTCGAACAAGCCAATGAAGATTTTACATTAGCAAGCAGCCTCGACTATAGAACTGGAAAAAGCAGCACAGTCCAATTCTCTGCTGGTGATTATATCATATCTGCACAACAGCCGCGTCATCTCTTTATTCACAGCATTATGGATCGAAATCTGACCATCGAAGATTCTGTAATGTATGATATGGCAACTTGGTCGGCACCCCTTGCATATAACCTGGAAGCTTACGCCAGTACCATCACCCCCAAAGTGACTACGACGCCAATAGGCGAAAAAGAATGGGTAGGTAGCCTAAACAATACGGCACTAGAAGGACAAACAGCCTACGCCTACCTCATTGATTGGCAGCAAAGATGGGCGCCCAAAGCCCTTGGTGAACTTTGGCAAAAAGGGTATCGCGTAAGGTCTGCTGTTGCCCCATTTTCGAATGGAGAAGAAACCTACTCTGCCGGTACGCTTATTGTTCTTAGAGGGCGAAATCTAGAAAAAGCATCAAGTATGGCTGAGGATATGAAAAGCATCTCCACGAGTACCGGGGTGAATATCGCTGCACTTCCCACAGGTAGAATGAGTGATGGTTTTGATTTAGCCTCTAGCCGGAACCGACCAGTTGAACAACCTCGAGTAGCCATGCTAGTAGAGCCACCATTCTCCACCTACACGAGTGGTCAGGTCTACTTTCTTTTTGACCAGGAAACCGCTTTCCCTATTGATCGTATCCGTACCTCTGCTTTTGCCCAAACAAGTATGCCTAAATTAGGACAGCGTTATGGCTATGTAGATATCAATGATTACGATGTGCTGATTTTACCCGGTGGCCGAGATCTGAATCGTATTTTTTGGCAAGAACAACGGTTGGAAATAAACCAGTGGCTACAGCGAGGAGGAACACTCATAGCACTCGAGGAAGCCGCTCGTTTTTTTACTACTGAAGGGAAATTTGGGAAAGTGGAATTGGTCAAAAGCATCTCTGATACCAGTGAAGCAGCCAAATACCTAACTTACGCTGAGCAAGAAACATACAGAGGGTTAAAACGCATCCCCGGTTCTGCTTTACGAACAAATATCGACACTACCCATCCACTGGCTTTCGGTGTAAAGCCTGAAGTTTTTGGACTGAAACTCAATACGGACGCCCTAGAGCCTGCGACTATCTTAGAATCAGTAGGTACTTATCATCAGGATCCAGGAGAGCTGCTTACCGCAGGTTATGCTTCTATGGATAATTTGAAACGCTTGGCTGGTAAAACTTTTGCTGGAGTCCAAAAGGTTGGTGAAGGTAAGATTGTATACCTATTGGACAACCCTCATTATCGAATGTTTTGGAGAGGAACCAGCAGAATGGTACAAAATGCAGCATTCTTACTACCAGGCTTCTAAACCATATCACTGAATATTTTACAATGGAGATCAAACCGACCAAGAATTTCGGTGCAATCATGGATCGAACCTTGAAGCTAATTCGTCAGAATTACCTTCAGGCCTTTCGTGAGCGAGAGGCAGATATCACAACAGAACAGTGGGTGCTTTTAGACCGTTTAGCAGAAGGAGACGGTATTTCGCAGACCGACCTAGCTAACGATAGTTTCAAAAACGCCCCCACCGTTTCCAGGATCATTACTTTACTGGCAAAAAAGCAGTTAATCCTAAAAAAGCAATCTTCGGCTGACCGGCGTCAATCACTCATTTTTCTATCTGAGAAAGGTAGAGCACTACACGACAAGATTCTGCCATCTGTTTTAGCACTCCGAACACAAGGTTGGGCGCATTTATCCGAAGAAGATTACGACCACTTTGTCCGGATTATGGAGCAAATTGGTGAAAATTTCAACTAGCTAGGAGGTTTAGCACTATTCTTTCTCAAGCAGTGGTGCTAGTACCTGCCATACATTGTTGGCTACAATTACCTGGCCATCCTTGTTAGGGTGAATTCGATCAGGAAGATTCAATTCTTTAATACCTCCTACATCGGCTAATAAAAAGGGAATAAGCGCAGCCTTCTTTTCAACTGCAAGTTCTTGATAAATCTCGCGAAACTCTTGTGCGTAAGCTTCGCCCATATTCGGGGGAGCTTCCATTCCTGCCAGCACCAATTTTACTTCGGGATATTTGTTGCGTACCGCATCAAGGATAGCTGCTAAGTTCTCGCGTGTAGCAGTTAATTCAAATCCACGAAGGACATCATTGCCGCCTAGTTCAAGGACAAAAATCTCCATAGGTTGCTCCATCACCCAATCTATTCGGTTGCGCCCACCAGCAGTGGTCTCCCCACTCAAACCTGCATTGATAACTTCATAATTATACCCAAGCGAGTCTATTTTGTATTGAATCTGTGAGGGAAAAGAATATTGTTCATCAAGACCATATCCGGCAGTAAGGCTATTTCCAAAAAAGACAATACGTGGTCGATTTTTTTTCTCAGGACTACTGGTCACTTCTTTATTAACCGTATCCTCGGTCATTTCCTGTTCCATAGCAGAAGCTTCTTGAGGGTCATTGCCACAGCTATTTAAAACAAAAAGTCCCGTAACCAACAAGGTCAAAAATATGTTACGCATTGTAATCGTCATTGATAGTAATTTTGTAATTAGCGTGTTTTTCGATGGCCTTTAGTCGGCTTAGGCCTGATTTTAGTCCACTAAATTGTCCTTTTTCATCGATTAACAGTGTTCTTGTTCATCCAATTTGAATTGGTACTGTTATTAATGGTCAAGGTTGAATCAATTATTACTGAACGAGCCTGCACCCAATAAAGTTTATTCTTCTATGTCTACAATTCTTGCTGTCGAGCAACTCAGCCAGACCTACCGATCTGGTGATAGATCCTTAACTGTTTTGGATAATGTTTCCTTTGCTATTGCTCCAGGTGAAAGCCTAGCTATTATCGGTCCATCGGGAAGTGGAAAAACAACTTTACTTGGCCTTTGCGCTGGCTTAGACAGAGCAGGAGAAGGCAAAGTTATCCTGTGTGATGCGACGCTCAATGAGTTGGATGAAGATGCTCGCGCTGCTGTACGTAATCAGTATGTTGGGTTTATTTTTCAAAACTTCCAACTTATTCCGACCCTCACCGCGCTGGAAAACGTGATGATTCCGGCAGAGTTGAACGGTAAGAAAAATGCCCAACAAAAGGCCAAAGAACTTTTAGCCAAGGTAGGATTAGGGGACCGTATGGATCACTATCCCACTCAGCTGTCTGGTGGTGAACAACAGCGCGTAGCCCTTGCTCGAGCTTTTTGCAATGAGCCCAAAATCCTCTTCGCTGATGAGCCTACCGGAAACCTTGATGATAATACTGGGCAAATGGTCGAAGACCTCTTGTTCGAGCTTAATAAGGAAATGGGTACAACCCTTGTAATCGTTACCCATGACCCAGAACTAGCTGCAAAAACACAGCGGATCATTCAACTCAAAGGTGGCCATGTGGTTGCTGATACTACCACTGCCCAAAACGCCTAAACAATGAGAGATTGGTCCTTTATTCGTCGGCTAGCATGGCGAGATTCCCGTAAAAATCGTGGCCGCCTAGTCCTTTTTATGTCTTCTATTATTCTGGGAATAGCCGCATTGGTGGCTATCAACTCTTTTAATTATAATCTCCAAAGAGATATCGACGAGCAAGCAGCCTCTCTACTAGGAGCTGACCTCGTTGTAAGCGGCAATCGCCCCGTTAGTGAAGACTTAAAAGCGGTATTAGCGACGCTACCCGGAGAAGAGGCCTCCAAACAGGAGCTTTTTTCAATGGCCTACCTTCCCCGTATCGACCACAGCCAATTTATCCGCTTGCAAGGATTAGCGGGAGACTTCCCTTTCTACGGGCAACTAAAAACAGCACCCGCTGACGCTCGCAGTCAGCTAACAAACGGTAATTACGCCTTAGTCGATCGTGGCTTCATGGAACAGTTTGAGGTGAAAACGGGTGATAGTATTCGCTTAGGCTCAACATCTTTTCTTATTGCTGGTGAGCTGCTAAATGACTTTGCTAGTGCTAATGTAGCCGCTGGTTTTGCTCCTCCTGTATATATTTCTCAACAAAACCTGGAAGCTACCGGCCTTGTTCAGGCGGGCAGCTTGGTCAATTACAACTACTACTACAAACTCCCAGCAGGTTATGCTGTTGAGGAATGGGTGGATACTCAAAAAGAAGATTTCAGAAATGAAAGCCTTCGCTTGCAAACCGTCCAAGGGCAGAAGGAAAACCTTAGCGATGCGTTTTCTGGTCTAAACTCTTTTCTAAACCTGGTTGCTTTAGTATCTCTTTTACTGGGTTGTATCGGCGTAGCGAGTAGTGTGCTGATCTATGTAAAAACAAAAATACCTTCTATTGCCGTGCTTCGGTGCTTGGGTATGAAAGGGAGTGATATCTTCTGGGTATATCTCTTGCAGATCTGCACCATTGGTGGCCTAGGCGTCATCTTAGGGACTATTCTGGGAACAGCTGTACAGCTCGCATTACCACAATTGTTTCAGGATTTCCTCCCACTAGAAGTAACCACTGAAATCTCCTGGAAAGCCATCGCTGAAGGGGCTGTAATTGGCATGGTCATTACCATGTTATTTGCACTGGTGCCGCTTTTGCCAATCCGTAGGATCAGCCCATTGCGGATTTTGCGTGCTTCTTTTGAAGACGATGTTCAAGCCCGCGATTGGCTCCAGTGGGGTGTATTTGGTGCTATCGGTTTGTCTTTATTGGCGTTCCTCTGGTATTTGACCGGAGATTTCATGAGTGGACTTATGTTTACCGCAGGATTGGTATTCTCTTTCCTACTTCTATTTGGCGTTGCGCAAGTAATCATCTGGGGCGTAAAACGTTTCTTTCCCCGACAATGGAGTTTTGTCTTTCGGCAGGGGCTGTCCAACCTGTTTAGGCCCAATAATCAGACAGTCACCCTGCTTGTATCCATTGGTTTAGGAACGGCGATTTTAACGACACTCTTTATCGTGCAGGGGCTTTTACTATCCAATGTACAAGAGATGGATGCAGGCAATCAGCCCAACGTCATTCTCTATGGAATAGAAAAAGAGCAAATGGCGGAATTGGCTAAACTGACTACTGAATTTGATATGCCCATTGTTCAGCAGGTACCCATCGTTACAATGCGGATGACTGGCTGGCAGGGTAAAACCAAGGCCGAATGGCTGGCAGATACTACCCGAGAGGCAAGGCGATGGGCTTATAATCGAGAGATAAGAGTGACCTTTCGTGACTCGTTAGATGGTTTTGAAGAGGTCTTGGAGGGTGTTTTCCCTCGCCCTCGGGCTACCAACGGTGATTCTATCTATGTTTCTCTCGAAGAAGGCTTTGCTGAGTCAATGGCAGTCTCCATCGGTGACGAACTGAATTTCAATGTTCAGGGAATGCCCGTAACGACCTATGTAGGAAGTATCCGAAAGGTGGATTTTACCAAAATGCGCACCCGGTTCTTTATCATTTTTCCTGAAAAAGTATTGGAAAACGCCCCTCAATTCCAAGTACTGGTTAGCAAATCACCTAACCCGGAAACAACTGCTAAATATCGTACGGCGGTGGTACGGAAATTTGCAAACATCTCCGTTGTGGATCTCAGTTCGATACTGGATGCCCTCAGTGATATATTAAAAAAGGTTTCTTACGTGATCCAATTCATGGCTGTTTTCAGCATATTAACGGGCTTCTTGGTATTGATCAGTTCATTACTTCTAAGTAAATTACAACGTATCAAAGAAAGTGTATTGCTACGTACACTCGGCGCTAGTAGTAAGCAACTTTTAAAGATTACGGCAACAGAGTATGCTCTTCTCGGGAGTCTTGCGGCAGCAACAGGTATCATCATTGCTCTCGTAAGTAGCTGGTTATTGGCCACCTATCAATTAGAGCTTACTTATTATGCTCCTTGGTCTGCAATCGGCGTGATATTCATCTTGGTTGTTGCTTTGATCGTGATTATTGGTCTACTCAATAACAGAGAAGTATTGCGAAAAAGCCCCTTGGAAGTACTGAGGAGAGAGTCTTAATACATACGCTTAGCTTTTTTAACTACCAAGGACACCGAGGCTGTTTTTTCTTTGGTGCCCTTGGTGGTTTTAATTTACGGGGATACCAATATAGAGGAGCGACCTAAACGAAAACTGCCCCGGACATCCTTTCGGCGCCGGGGCAGACCACACACTATGAGAACACCCATTATATTTTGATGATCGTTTCTAATTACGATCCTGTGTTTATTTCCTAACTTTCACTATTATAGACGCTTTAAGCTGCCGTTTGTATGCATCCTTAAATGTTATAATCTTTAACATTTTCGATAAACAAATGATTAACAACGCTTTGTGTTTTGCGTATTTGCAATAAATGCCGATTTTTAACATTCATCTGACAGAAAAGAACTCTTAGAGCTTGATAAAACCAAACAC
The DNA here is from genome assembly GCF_050633125.1 of Lewinella sp. Taxonomy (NCBI): domain Bacteria; kingdom Pseudomonadati; phylum Bacteroidota; class Saprospiria; order Saprospirales; family Lewinellaceae; genus Lewinella; species Lewinella sp. Next base: position 25,236 of record NZ_JBOEFX010000115.1, on the reverse strand, counting down.
GGTCCGGGAAATTATCGAAACAGCACGAGCCGAAGATGTTGTAGGCGACTTCGTTAATTTAAAAAGGCGAGGTACCAACCTCATTGGATTGTGCCCATTCCACAATGAGAAAACACCGTCTTTTAATGTCAACCCAGGCAGGAATATTTACAAATGCTTTGGCTGTGGCAGGGGAGGGGATCCTGTTAATTTTTTGATGGAACATGAACAACTCAGCTTCCCAGAAGCACTACGGTGGATTGCAGGGAAATATGGGATAGAAATAGAGGAAGTAGAACTTTCAGAGGAGCAACGTGCGGAGCAGCAAATGGCTGATAGTTTATTTATCGCCAATCAGTTTGCCTGTGACTATTATCAAGAACAACTTTTCGATAGTGATCGAGGACGAAGTGTAGGCTTGAGCTATTTCAAAAAACGCGGATTCAGGGAAGAAACCCTTCGTAAATTTGGTCTTGGGTACGCCCCCTTAGGCCGGGATGTTTTTCTAAATGCTGCACAGTTGGCTGGCCATAAAAATAGTACACTCGAAAAAGCCGGTTTAATTAAAAATAAGCGTGACTTCTTTCGGGATCGGGTAATGTTTACGATTCGCAACCTTTCGGGAAAGGTAGTAGGGTTTGGTGGTCGCATCTTGCAAAAGGATGTAAAAGCCCCTAAATACATCAATACGCCTGAGACGGAGGTTTACAACAAAAGCCGTATTCTTTATGGAGCATTCCATGCGAAGCAAGCCATCCGAAAGGAAGATGAATGTATCATCACAGAAGGTTATACAGATGTTATTTCTTTGCACCAGGCAGGCATTGAAAATGTCGTTGCCAGCTCCGGTACTTCGCTGACCGTTGATCAAATTGGCGTAATAAAGCGCTACACTCCCAATGCAAAGGTTCTATTTGATGGCGATAAAGCGGGTATTCGTGCAGCCCTTAGAGGCATTGATTTACTCCTTGAGCAAGACCTCAATGTAAAGATTGTACTGCTCCCTGAGGGAGAAGATCCAGATTCCTATTTACAACAAGTAGGGCTTAATGCCTTTAAAACCTACCTAGAGAACAAGGCAGAAGATTTTATCTTTTTCAAAGCTAATTTACTACTCGCAGAGGCCGGCAATGATCCGGTAAAGCGTACCGCACTGATCAAAGATATTGTTGGCTCTATCAGCCTGATCCCAGACCCGCTTAAGCGATCACTTTACATTAAAGAATGTGCGCGACTTTTTGGTGTTGATGAACAACTCCTCGTAGCAGAAACTAATAAGATTATTGCTCAACGACTGCGTAAACACCAGCAAAAAGAACGTGCACGCGGAGGGAGTAGTAACAATAGTGAAAAAGCACCATTCCCTTCTGGCCCACCACCGGGCTGGGAGGAACAAGGTATGCCACCGCCAGGCTGGGAGGAGCAAGGTATGATGCCACCGCCTATTGCCGCAGAGCCTACCGTAACAGGTGATGAATACCAAGAAAGAGACTTGGTACGGATCTTAATCTTATACGGTGATAAACCTCTGGAAGAGCAGGAACAATCCGTTGCGCAATTCATCATGACCAACATTGATGATGTTATTGATAATTTTGACAATGAGCTTTATCAGAGAGTTGCCAAGGAATATCAAGTCTTAGTGGAAAAAGGAGAACTCCCATCAGCGAGTTACTTCATGCAGCACGAAACCGAAGAACTGCGAAAGCTTGCTATTGATATGGTAAGTACGCCTTACGAATTTAGTGAAAACTGGGAAAAGAAATGGGAAGTAGTACTCAATCAAAAAGCCCCTGATGAAAATTTCATTATTGATAGTGCCCATGGTTTGAAACGTTTCCGGTTACGGAAACTTACTCGACTCTGCCAAGAGAATGTAGACAAACTCAAAGAGCTGACTGCCAGTAATGAGGTAGAAGAATTGGTGCTCTACATGAAGCTACAACAGCGATTGCAGACGCTCAGAAATGGTCTGGCAAATGAATTGGGCACGGTAGTGCTCTAGAAAAGAAAAGAGGGTGATTTTTGTACAAAAATCACCCTCTTCATATTTAGGAACAGCACGAAAACAAACCACGAAGTAGCCGCAAAGCGAATCGCACTTTATTTCCTGCGCAATACTTACGCGTTACGGTTGATACAATTAAGATCTTCGAAAGCCTCTTTAAGGCGGATTACGAAAGACTCTTCGGCAGCACGTAGCCATTTGCGGGGATCGTAGTACTTCTTGTTAGGGCTATCTTCGCCATCAGGGCTACCGATTTGTGTCTGCATGTAGTCACGCTTACCTTCGTAGTAATTGCGAATACCATCCCAGAAGGCCCACTGCATATCGGTATCGATATTCATCTTAACAGCACCGTATTCGATAGCTTCACGAATTTCTTCCCGTGAAGAACCAGATCCACCGTGAAATACGAAGTTGACTGGATTCTCACCTGTGCTGAATTTCTCCTGAATATGCACCTGAGAGTTCTTCAAGATCTTTGGTGTTAGCGTTACGTTACCAGGCTTATATACACCATGTACGTTACCGAAAGCCGCAGCAATGGTAAATTGGTCGCTAACTTCCAATAGCTTTTCGTAGGCGTATGCTACTTCTTCTGGCTGCGTATAGAGTAGAGAGTTGTCAATATCGGTGTTGTCAACACCATCCTCTTCTCCGCCAGTAACCCCTAGCTCGATTTCGAGGGTCATGCCGATTTTAGCCATCCGCTTGAAGTACTCAACACAAACTTCGATGTTTTCTTCGATCGGCTCTTCCGACAAGTCAAGCATATGAGAGCTGTACAAAGGATAACCACGACTAGCATAAAAACGCTCACCAGCATCAAGCAGTCCATCTACCCAAGGAAGAATCTTCTTGGCACAGTGGTCGGTATGAAGCACAACGGTTACACCGTAAGCCTCAGCCATGGTATGAACGTGCATAGCGCCCGAGATACCACCTAGAACAGCAGATTTTTGCCCTTCGCCAGGCATACCTTTGCCCGCAAAGAAGCCAGCACCGCCATTAGAGAACTGGATAATAACGGGAGAGTTTAACTCACGTGCAGTTTCCAGAACCGCATTAACGGTATTGGTGCCCACTACGTTGACCGCAGGGATGGCGAAATTGTTTTCGTTGGCATAGTTGAAAAGAGCGGTTACTTCATCACCGTGAAGAACACCGGCCCGAAAACGGGTCTTGGGAGCATTAGCCATAAACTATAGGTTGCTTTAAACTAAAAATTGTCTAAATATATGAATGGTCAGGGTGCCCCAAAGATAATAAGTTTATAATGAAAGCAGCGTAAATCATAATGAAAAGGCCGTAGCGAATAGCAAAGGACAGCGCACGAAGGAGCAGCGCAAGGGATAGAAATAAAATAGGGGAAATACTGATTAAATATTTCCCCTATGCGCAATGGATAGCCCAGCCCGTTGTATTCCGCAAAAAGCAAATTTAGCCTTCTCTGAGGTTTTTCAAATCATCTATTTGAAAAACGAAGACTCAACTTATTTTTGTGCTGTCTTTTAGCAGGGAGGCGCCCAAAAAGAGCTAGATAATCTCCTTTTCGGTCAAATAGCGTTCAGCATCAAGTGCAGCCATACAGCCTGTGCCTGCTGCTGTTACTGCTTGACGATAAATATTGTCTTGAGCATCACCGCTGGCAAAGACGCCTTCGATGTTGGTCTTCGTGCTTTTGGGTTTAGTAATCAGATAACCTGCCTCGTCCATCTCAAGCCAATCCTTGAAAATGCCAGTATTGGGTTTGTGGCCGATAGCTACAAAGAAACCTTTGACTGGAATGGTGCTCTCTTCGTTGGTTTTGTTGTTGTAAACCCGTACAGCTTCTACTTCGTCACCACCTAGCACTTCCTTGGTTTCGGTGTTCCAATAGATTTTAATGTTTTCGGCCTTTTTAACACGATCCTGCATGATTTTAGAAGCACGCATTTCGTCTCTACGTACTAACATGTGCACCTGTGGGCTAAGCTTAGAAAGATAAAGAGCCTCTTCGGCAGCAGTATCACCTGCGCCTACAATAGCAAGTTCCTGCCCACGGAAAAAGAAGCCATCACATACTGCACAAGCAGAAACGCCTTTGTTCATAAAAGTCTGCTCAGAAGGAAGCCCCAACCACCGAGCACTGGCTCCGGTAGAAATGATGATGGTATCTGCATGCAGTTCTTCGCCTGCCTCCGTCCATATCTTATGAACAGGGCCTGAAAAGTCTACTTTGGTAATCATCTCCAAACGCACGCGAGTACCGAAGCGTTCTGCTTGCTTTTTGAAGTCCTCCATCATCTGTGGCCCCATGACGCCATCAGGATAGCCAGGATAGTTTTCTACATCGGTGGTAATCATTAGCTGTCCACCTGGCTCTTGTCCGGTAAAAAGTAATGGCTCTAGATTTGCGCGTGAAGCGTAAACTGCTGCGGTGTATCCGGCAGGCCCCGATCCGATAATAATACACTTTTCGTGTGCTATCCCGTTGTTACTCATCTTAGTTCAATTTATTTTTGTGGCCGCAAAATTATAAAACTAGGAGCAATTCCAAGGGTTTGTCACCCCCTTATTTGTAATATGCTTTACGTTGTGAGTACTAGCCTTTTATTCCTTGCAGCCAAATAGGTTGATATATTCATTTATAAGAACACCTTTACCTAAGAGAGGTTGAGTAGTGGATTGTCCGCTGAGCGACGTGCAGAACTTACTCCCACTTATAAAGCGAACATCATTAATTATGCCCTATTCGTCGAAAAAACTGTTTGAACAAGCAGAATTCATTTACTTTAATGGGTGACATTGTAATGATTTGCTCAAAACTGATTTGCTTATGTATACCTTAGGATTTGTTCTCACCTTACTGGGCTTAATGGGAATCATGCTAGATCGTAAAGGCTTAGAAGCCTTGAGTTATGCTGTTGCACCGGGGCTGGGGTTATGGCTATTTGGCTTAGTGACCCAAGTTTCTACCTTAGGTGATTTCTTTAGTTACAGCTTCACCGATCTATTGTTTTACGGAGGTGCAGCGATGTTGTTCCGAGGTTTGAGTCAGTCTAAACATCTCGCTATTCCTGCTAGTATTGTAGCCCTGCTCATGATGGCCTTTTTTCATCAAAACATTCGGCCTCAAACCCAGGATATGCCTGCTACAGCGCAATACGGTTTAGCGGCAGAAGGAGAGCTATTGGTAGAACTGAGCGATGAAGATAACCTAGAGCGCTGGAAGCGCTGGATTGGCGCACAGGGCTGGACCACTGAGCGAGCCTTTGCTCCGGAAGAAGGCGCACGCACTGATTTGGATGACTACTTCACAGTAAACATTCCGGCGAGTGAGTTGGGCAACCTCGAAGAGATTATTGCTCGTATTGAAGCGACGGGCTGGACCGACTGGGTGGAACCCAATGAAACGATTCAAATAGAACTTAGTCCAGCACGAACTTTGCCCAAACTCAACAAAATACTCGGTGTAAATGATCCTGCCGTAGAAGAACAGTGGGCCTTGCAGGTGCTGGAAATGAACAAATTATATGACTTGCTGAATAGCGACAAGGTGAAAACACGCAAGAAGGCGATTGTAGCAATTCTGGACACCGGTGTAGATGCCGAGCATGAAGACCTAAAGGGCAATTTTTATTCGATTGCAAAAAAGTACAATGATGATCCCCAGGGCCACGGCACCCATTGCGCCGGGATTGCTGGTGCTGTCACAGACAATGGGGTAGGGGTAGCTTCTTTCGCGCGTACAGGTGATTATTTTCAAATAACGAGCGTCAAAGTTTTAAAAGCAGGTGGTAGTGGCACCCAACAAGATATCATTAATGGGATTATCACGGCGGTGGATAAAGGAGCAGACATACTTTCTATGTCTTTAGGTGGTTTTAGCACCCAATCACGACAGCGAGCCTATAGCGAAGCAGTACGCTATGCAACTGATCGCAATGTAATAGTCGTTGCATCTGCTGGTAACAGCAACCGTGATGCAGCCGGATTCAGCCCTGTAAATGCCAACGGTGTCATCGGTGTTTCTGCCATTGACAGCCAATTGCAAAGAGCCAGTTTCTCCAACAAAGTCAACCGAATAGGGATGGCGGTTGCAGCTCCTGGAGTAGCTATTTATAGCACCAAGCCGAATAACAATTATGCCGCCCACAATGGCACCTCTATGGCAGCACCCTTCGTGAGTGGCCTTTTGGGAATCATGAAGAGTATTCGCCCCGAATTAACCAATAAAGAAGCTTTTAAAATCCTTCAGCAAACAGGAAAAAATACGAGAGATACAGCAAATACCGGTCGATTGATTCAGCCAGCAGCAGCGGTGGAAGCTGTGTTAAATAATAGTTTTTAGGTGTAGAATGGGATTTACGTCCCTCATTGTTATTGCCAATCCTACTAATCCCAGTATTGTTGAGAGGGAGTTATTTCTCCAATTCTGCTATTTTTTCGAGGAGCCAGCTGGCATTGACTACCCCTTTAGCGTTATTGACATCGTTTTTTAACTTCTCTAAGCTTTGTTTATCACCAGGCATAATTCGAGTTAGCCGCTTGGTAAATTTGATTAGCCAGCTATAGATTTGTTTCCGATCTACAGTAAAGTCTTTCCTTCTCCTTAAAAAGACTTCGAAAGAATCTAGGTGAGAGTCCAACAAATCAAGCTCTTCTAATTCATAGTAAGTTGCAATAAGAATAGTTTTTGAATTAAGATTGTAGGATATATCATCATATTCTACAGACCTTAATTGCTCTAATACTTTATCATACTTTTTCTGATAGAAATACAGTTGGGCCATATTGTAGGTTATTGCATTTTCTTTGTTGTCTTCTGGCAAATAATTCTTAAACTTATTGATGAAATTTTCGACCCACTCATACTGTCCTAAACGTAGACCTACAACAATTATATTTCTAAAATACCAAGGGCTTAGTTTCCCTTCTGATAAAAGGATATTCTGTTCTATTTGCAGCTTGAAAAGCTCAAAAAGTTCAATAAGAAATTTGCGATCCCCTGCATTAATTTTCTTTACACAATAGTTTTGCGCTGCACCGTATAATTCGTCTACTGCAACATCCCTTGGAAAAAAATGTGCATTTTTAGCAATAAGTTTTTTCAACTTATAATAGTTGTCATCTGCTTCTGTCTCGGATAGGATTTGAATAATTTGGTAGTAAATTTCAATATGAGGCAGGTCTTCCAGGTTGGTAAAATGCTTTTTGGTCAGGTAGGAAATCTCATTGGTGAAAGACAACTGATATTCGTGTGATTTGAGCTTCTTACGACTTTCAGCCTCTGTTATTAACCTAAGTTTTTCTCCCATATAGAACCAATCGAGGTAATTAGATATCTCCTCGATGTTTGATTTCACTCCCCGTTTGGTTGAAAAATTCTCTAGTTCGTAATAGCTTTTTTGTAGTAGGTACTGATATAAATAGTAGGAAGTATCTCGATAGGGATAATCCTCCATCATTTTATCAGAATTGGTAACAGCACTGCTTGCCAATTTATCAGCCCGTTGCTCTTGCTGACTCAATTTCTTGAGTAGAAAAACCTTTTGTTGTACCTCATCATCTTCAAAAGCCTGTTGGGCCAAGAATCGCTCCATTAACTTTGATAGATCTGAGCAATATTTTCGAAAACGGAGATCACTGTAAGGCTTTTTATTGACTACTTTCCCCCACAAGTATTCTTTATCCAGGGGCTTGTTTTTCTCCTGAAGTCGAAGGATTTCTTTGAATAAAAGTAGTAGCTCTTTACTGCTATTAAAATAGGGAGACTCTAGAAAACGCTTCGCGGCCAAACGCCCTGCTTTATCGAAGGTTTTCAGCACTCCAGCCAGCTTAGTGTTATCAATAGTATTGTTCACGAAAATATTTTATAACCAATAGACTATCAGCGATTTTAGTAAGAAAAAAACGCTTTCTCTATTCACAAATATAAGCATCTTTTTATGATAAATGCAGGTTCTGACTCGGCCATTTTTCAATGCTGGGTTTCATTTGAAGACGAGGCTGTCTTTTTCGCGTATTACTGTCTTGCAATTTTATTGTGCAAACATTGAATTTTGTCGTATATTGCACCCAAGCAATGATATTATAATCCACAATCCATGAATGTAGCTTTACAAAAACTTTTCGTCCTGCTGGGACTGCTGTCTTTACCCTTCTGGGGGTGGGGGCAGTCAGTTGACCTGCTGACGTACCAAAACAGTGAGGTCGACTATGACTTTACCTCTCGGCCAAATTCGCCTTCTTTGCCGGGAGCGTTCCAGCCAGATAATGGCACCGTTGAACTTATCAACAACGGTAACTGGGAATACACCGTCGTTTATACTCCCAATGAAGGCTTTACTGGCACGGACAATTTTCGCATTGTTCGTTGGGTCATTGATCCTATTCCGGCTTTCCGCACCGTTGACGTAAACGTCACCGTTGCTCCGGCGCTCATTAAAGCTTATCATGACTATGCGGTCACTTACACGGATCAGCCTGTTGTAGTAGACGTTTTAGCCAATGACATTAGCAGCAATGGTGTCAAGGTTTTACAAGCAGTTCCTGCTATCAATCACGGTGATGCAACTTTCAATGCAACTACTGGCCTTATTTCCTTTACCCCTGCCCCAGGGTTTAGAGGTACTGCCCACTTCAACTATGCCCTCTGCAATGGAGTAGGGGACTGTGATGATGGCACGGTCAGTATTACCGTAATGGAACAAACACCAACAACAGAGGATGAGGTAACAAAGGTTTTTGTTAAGAAAAACGAAACCCAATTTATCCTTGTGCCAGACAACTATACCGTTGTTCAGGCCCCAACAAATGGTGTTTTTGATCAAGGTGCAGACGTACCAGAGTATACTCCTTCCCAAGATTATTCAGGTACCGACGAGATCATCCTAACGGATGGCAACCATAATTTGACCTTCGATATCGAAGTGCTTGATTTAGAAACAAATAGCTTTGCGTTTGATGATCGGGCATTTACTACAACGAATACCGGTGTAGACATCGCAGTGCTTGCTAATGACCTCGCACTGACTGGCTGTAACCTTAATGACGTAACTAGTCCACAACATGGTACGTTACAGCAAAACGGCAACGAATTTACTTATACTCCTGACGATGGGTTTATTGGTGTAGACCAGTTTACGTACAGTTCTAATATCTGTGGTTCCGGTGCAGCCAATGAAATAGCAACGGTAACAATCTTCGTGAGCAATTTTGCTCCTGACCGGACGACTTTTCACATGGCTACGCCAAAGACGGTACCCATGATTATTGGGTACAATGTTCCGGTTTCTACGTTCTCTTTTGAAGTGACTTCTCAAGGCGAACTAGGCGAAACCGTTTTCCTGGAAGGCGAAGTGAATACTGTTATCAATGGCCTACCTATACAGGGTAACAACATCCTTCTTTATATCCCTCATACGGATGTATCCGAGGGATTAGATGAAGTAGAAATCACTTATTGCCTTGAGGACCCTAACCCTAATAGCAATGATTGCCTAGTAAGTAAGCAGGTTAAAATCTGGATGACGATTCTTGATGTAGGTGACAACGGAGAACCCGTATGCGTAGGTGATTGTGTATGGGCTGGAGACACTAATGCAGATGGCATTGTCAACATGAATGACCTACTGCCTATTGGTCGCAGTATGGGTGAAATCGGCGAAGAACGCGCTGGCGCTACCTTTGATCTTTGGTACGGGCAGTACGCAGAAAATTGGGGTAGTTTGTTTGGAGGAAGTGAGGTAATTGACATCAAGCATATCGATGCAGATGGCAACAGTATTGTTACTGCAACTGATACCACGGCTATTCGCTCTTTTTATGGGCGAACCCACAACATGGTACCCTCAGTAATGCCTTATGCACCTTACGAGTTTATCCTTGATGGTCCTCTCTTTATTACTGCTGGTGATTATGTAGAATTTTCTATCTCAGTAGGTACGTCAGAGGCTCCTGCGGAAGACCTTTACGGTTTCGTCTTTCCTTTTACTTACAACCCTGATGCCGTTCGCCCCTCTAGTGTTAGTGTTAACTGGCACGACAACAACTTTATGGCTTACGACTCGCCTGTACTTTTCATGGATCACAATAACTTTAGTGGTCACTTTGAAGCAGGTTACACCCGTACCAGTGGCCTGGTAGCCAGTGGCCATGGGGAATTGGGTACTCTTGGGATTGTTATTGATGATATTGCAGGATTCCGCACCGACGAAGAAGAGATTATTCTTGAGTTTGGTGGTGAAACAGGCAGTAGCCTTGATCAGTTTGGCGAATACAATTCGGTTTATGTTCGTCCGTTCCAGGTACGAGTAAGATTGAATGATGATGAAGATACCCTCGTAGACGAGTTAAGGGAGGATTTATTAAAAACTTACCCTAATCCTACTAGTGAATATTTGAATGTTCATCTAAACGGTCAGCAGGAGTTTGAACAATTAACCCTCCGTACAATGACAGGACAGGTTGTTCATCACCAGGAATCGTCTGGCATCAATCATGCTACGCTCAATGTAAGCCGCTTAACACCCGGTATTTATATCCTTAGCGTAACCAGTGAAAAAGGAGTAATCAACCGTAAGATTGAAATCTTGCGATAAATAAGAATCATTGCTTTTTATTTTATGTCTGACTAGGGATAGTCAGATGAATTCGTGGAATTATTATCATTGCAAAGCCACACCGGGAGGTGTGGCTTTTTTCATTATGCGCCCTCTCAAAATATGGATAAGAGGCATAGGGAAAGCGAAAGCGGATAGCTTTGATCGAATACAGAAAAGTAAGCTCTTTTTACACCTAAGTAATAACATTTGATTTCCCTCACTCGTTAGAAGAATTGACGATGAAGCTATAAAGGCTTATTGCGTCTAGACCATTAATAACTACTCTGCGAAAACTACACACTTCGTAAATCTTGCAGCAAATTGCTGCCTCTAAAAACTAGCTATGTTCACTATTCGTACGTTTGCCTTAGGCGCAAGCCTTTTGCTTAGTAGTTTACTTTTCGCGCAACCGCCAGGTAGCGAACTCTCTACACGAGATGCTAACCAAGTAACTACGCTTGGTGTCACCAACACAACCCTTTTTGACCAGCTAATGGTAACAGTAGAAGGCGTAGGAAGTAATTCCCGGCTCACACAAGAACAGCAGAGTTTGAAACCTTATCTGATGCCTGTGCGAAAGATGGGATTCAGAGGCTCGGATTGGAGTTACATGCTTGCCAGCTGTCTGGAGTATTATGTAAACCTTAGTAGGAACTTTAAGGACAATCTTAGTCCGGACTATATCTCTCTTAGTTTACAATCTCAAGGCCAGCGATCCTCATTGGACCAAGGATTGAAGTTCTTGGTGCAGAACGGTACTGTCAGTGCAGCCATCGTCCCTTACGATGCAGCTCAGGTATCTTCTACCGTATATGCGACTACGAAGTATCAAATCAACAACTATTTGCATCTTTTCCAACCATTTGCCTCTCCCAGAGAAAAGATTTTTGAACTCCGTAAGGCATTGATTAGAGGTAATCCCGTTTTGGTTGAATTTCAGGCTAGTGCAGATTTCCCACAGTTGGGGCCTACACGAAGCTGGGAGCCAGATCACAGTAATACCAAAATAGCCTACACCTTATTAGTGGTAGGCTTTGATGAAAACCAGCAGGCTTTTGAGGTAATGAGTAGCTGGGGTAGCGCTTGGGCCAACAATGGTTATCTTTCGATCAATTACAATGATCTTGCTAATCGGGCAACCAACGGTTATGTTATGGTTCCTAATACTTACTAGATTAATGAGAGTAGGCCTTTTAAGTGATACCCATAGTTTTCTTGATCCCAAGATATTCACCCACTTTGCAGAAGTAGATGAAATATGGCATGGTGGTGATATCGGTGTACCTGAAATAATGGACCAGCTAGAGGCATTTAAACCCGTAAGAGCTGTTTTTGGAAATATAGATGAGCCCGAATTAAGGCATCGCTATCCTGAGGACCTTTTGTTTATCGCTGACGGGGTCAAAGTCTTCATAACGCACATTGGGGGCTATCCAGGGAGGTATAATACGAGGGTACGTAAATTATTGGATGAATTTAAGCCAAAGCTCTACATCTGCGGTCATTCACACATTCTAAAGGTTATGCCAGATAAGAAGAGAGAGCTATTGCATGTCAACCCCGGCGCTTGTGGACAACACGGTTTTCATAAAATGCGTACAATTGTCCGTTTTTCCCTAACTTCTGGTCGGATTCATGATATGGAAGTGATTGAATTAGGGCTGCGTGGCAGATAATAGCTAATAATGTTGCGTCCGCCCGCAGAGGTAACCTTTTCAATAGAAAAAAATGGATAAGACAGCGATACGTAATCTACTTGACCAGGAGATTGTCAAGACAAAAAAGAAAATAGAAGAATACGAAGAAATGTCCTCTCCTGTAAGCCCGGATGATGCTATTGGACGAGTGTCTAGAATGGATGCCATTAATAACAAAAGCGTGACGGAGGCTGCTTTACGTCAATCAAAAGATAAACTTAGCAAACTACGTCACGCTTTACACCGGGTCGATGAAGACGATTTTGGCCTTTGCAAGCGATGCGGTAAAGCTATACCCGTAATGAGGGTGGCACTTATGCCACAAAGTCCTTTTTGTGTCAATTGTGCCCGCTAGGACATCGTCAAGTACTTGTTTGGTACGGGTTCGTATTGAAAATCAAGGGTTTAATGGTTCTGGCGACAATCAAAATGTGAGTTTGGCGAGCCAAACGAGCACTTTGATGCGAAGTCAGGTTCATAAAGCGTTGGTTTTCAGGCGTAGTGAGTACCAAACATGCTCTTAAAACCCAGTGTAGATGAAATACATGAGAATAAGTAAAAGCACTGTTACCCCAGCCAAGATTAAAAAGAACTTATAATTTGCCTTTTCATCTTTGGCTTCAATACGCTGTTGTTTTCTGGATTTCCGTTTTCTTGTTGACATAATATATTTTTAGCTTGTAATGGGCATATTTTTTTGTGATCATAGTAAACCAAAAACTAAAACTCTTCTCCTTGTCCCTGAAGGGCACTAAGACACAGTTGTTTATGATTTTCACTCTAACCAATTCAAAAAAAATTGCCCGTGAAGATAACTTGTTTGCCCAAATTTATATGGCCGATTGAGAATATCCCAAATTTTCCTTTGGAATTTTACAAAAAGACCTCGATTAATTGATTCTGTGTTTTTTGATCTTTATTGCTGCCCTTCATAAAAAGTGACAATACGTTCGTCGGTTATCACATCCTGAGGACGAAGTGCTTGACGGAGAATGACCCCATCCAAGGTGCGACATCGACTTAACGCAACATAGGTCTGTCCATGCTCAAAAGCCCCCCGTCCTAAGTCAATAATCACCTTGTCGAAAGTCTTTCCTTGGGCCTTGTGAATCGTAACAGACCAAGCCAAGCGTAAAGGGAACTGTTTAAATGACCCAAGGCTTTCTGTTCCTATTTCATTGGGCTTTTGTTCATCCAACTTGTATCGTAAAATTTCCCATTCGTGTCGTTCCACCTTTACCTCTTCACTTTTATTATCCTCTTCCACTAAAATGGTAATGGTATCCTCTTCCATCTTAATGACTTTCCCTATTGTCCCGTTGACGTACTTTTTATCAGGATCATTGCGTAAAAACATAACCTGCGCATTCAATTTCAGGTGTAAGAGGGCATCTGTTGGAAAAAGTCGGTCCGGGAAATTTCCATTCACCTTTGCCAAGAAGGTTTTTGCAGGAAAAGGAATAGCTTCTAATCCTTCTTTATTGATGGCATCAACCCGGGCATTCCGAGCTGACAAGGTAATCGCAAATTCAGGATTAGGTTCTTCAGGCAAATGGCGAGCATTCAAATCCTCAAGATCATCGTAATCCAGTCGATTCAGTCTTATTCCTTCTAAAAGTCGTAAAAAATGGCGATTTTCTTGCCGATAAACGGTATTAAGCTCAATCATTTCCATGCTCACCGGAGGCTGAATGACCTTTGCAGAGAAAAAGTAGGGAGATTCGTAGGTTGTACGAAACAGTTGTTTTTCCACCTCCGAAGCGACCACTGGTGGAAGTTGAAAGAGGTCGCCAAAAAAGACCATCTGCACGCCACCAAAAGGCCGAGGATCATCCCGGTGTAGCCGCAGAAAGTAATCAATATTGTCCAGCATATCTGCTCTGACCATACTGATTTCATCAATAACAATGGTGTCTAGTTTTTGATATAGCTGCCGGTAGCGGCGTTTCTTAATATCCCGGCGAGGGTCAATGAGTCGGGGAGGAAAACCAAAAAAGGAATGTATCGTTTGCCCCTTTACATTCAGTGCGGCCACACCAGTAGGAGCGAGAACCACTATTTTTTTGTTGGTAGTTTGGCGGAACAATTGAAGCAAGGTTGACTTGCCTGTGCCTGCACGTCCGGTAACGAAAAGTAAATCGTTACTTTTCTCCATACGCTCCAATGCATAAACAAAATCACGATTAAGAATTAGTGCCTTTTTATCTTCCATTTATAAGCATACTTATAGTTGCCAAAGGTGCACTTTTATACTGAGTTCACCCAATGATAAGCCTGTGGATATTGCTGCTGTTGCTCGCTGAAAGAGAATAAAGCTACAATCTAGTGCAATTTATAAATGGAATGCATAACTATTAAAGGCTTAGCTGTATCTTTGCTGCTTGCAAAAAATATGCGTATGCCAAGTATATCTCATCGTAGTACAACTGTCCCACTTTCTCCTTTCCGGAAATTGATTCCAATAGCTGATGAAGCTAAGAAGAAGGGGCGTCACGTATATCATCTAAATATTGGCCAGCCAGATATACTCACTCCACCTAAAGCGATTGAGCGCTTCCAAGCTGAGCCATTAAAAATTCTTGCTTATAGTCCTGCTGAAGGGCACCAAAATTACCGAGAAGCCTTGGTTGACTACTATGCCCGATATGATATTGGTCTGGGGTATGAAGACATCATCGTTACAACGGGGGGCTCTGAGGCTATTCTGTTTTTTTTATTGGCTTGCCTTGATCCAGGAGATGAAATCATCGTTCCCGAGCCATTTTACGCAAATTACAATGGCTTCGGTCACATCGCTGATATCCGAGTAATACCTATTACTTGTAATATTAAAGATGGTTTTGCGCTGCCACCTATTGAGGAGTTTGCCGCTAAAATAACGCCCCGGACTAAAGCTATTTTTATCACCAACCCCAATAACCCCACTGGTTGCTGTTACGCCCCCGCTACGTTACAACAACTAGGTAAATTGGTGAAAGAGAAAGATATCTTTCTCTGTGTTGATGAAGTTTACCGCGAGTTTTGTTACGGAGAGAATACCTTTCTATCTGCGCTGAGTTTGCCAGAAATTGACGACCATACAGTAGTCATTGATTCCGTCTCTAAACGATACAGTGCATGTGGCGCCAGGGTAGGAGCACTTGTTACCCGTAACCAAGACGTTACAGCTGCTATTTCCCGTTACGCCAAGCTTCGCCTGAGTCCTCCAGGATTAGGGCAGATGCTCTCTTTGTATATGCTACAGGATGATCAAGCCTATCTTAATGGTGTCAAAGAAGAATACGAACGCCGCCGAAATACGGTCTTTCAGCGGTTACGGGCCATGCCTGGTGTTGATTCTTATCTGCCAGGAGGGGCATTCTATTGTTTTGCACGAATGCCGGTAGATGATGCTGAAGATTTTTGTCGTTGGCTCTTGGAGGACTTTGAGCATAAAGGTGCAACAGTAATGCTTTCTCCAGGCCAAGGTTTTTATGCCACCCCCGGGCTTGGGAAAGATGAGGTACGAATAGCCTACGTTCTCAATGAAGATGATTTACATGCGGCAATGGATTGTCTGGAAGTAGCTTTGTCTGTTTACCCTGGTCGCAAAGAAGCATCTACAACTGATCTACAGCGTGCTTCTTATTAACTCAATACGTTACACCATAATAGGGTAGGAGGCTTACTTTTCTCGATAAAGACTACTGCATTCTGATGCCAACTCTGTCCAAGAGCTATGGCCTCTTTGGCGTCGATGCCTAGGATAAGGAAACTTTGCTCTGGCGGCCAAACTCCTTGAGGATCCTCACCTTGCCCCTCAAAAAACGTGTAATTATTTTCTTTGATCCAGGCAAGTAAAGTCTCATTAGCTTCCTTGTTTTTTTGAATGCTGCATAGCTTAGAATAAGGGTTCGATGCCGTTAGGAAAATAGCCTTTTTTGCGCCATTAGCTTGCAGGAGTTTGTCAATATCGGGTTCTACTCTTCCTATTTTCCAGTTAATTGAAGGCATGAAAATTCTGTAAATAGCTTGTTGGTAGGCAGTTTTGAGCTGCTCGTCGAAACCTTGTGATTTATTCCTTGGCAC
Source organism: Lewinella sp. (assembly GCF_050633125.1). NCBI lineage: Bacteria > Pseudomonadati > Bacteroidota > Saprospiria > Saprospirales > Lewinellaceae > Lewinella > Lewinella sp. Next base: position 8,899 of record NZ_JBOEFX010000115.1, on the reverse strand, counting down.
TTTTTTTAATTAGCAGTTCGAAAGTGATACCTTTGCGCGACTAATTTACACAAGTTTCCATTCATGGATAAGAATCAGGTAGTAGGGATTGTACTTATTTTTGCATTGCTAATGGCTTGGCAACAATTTTTTGCGCCCTCACCAGAAGCACTAGAGGCTGATCAACGCCGTCAGGATTCGATCGCTAATATAGAGCAGCAATTAGCAGATACTGCTGATGCTGTTGAACTTAACTCCCCAAATACCGCTGAGGCACCAGTAGCAGTACCGGATTCGGTTTTGTTATTGCAACGCAGTGGTGCTTACGGTGCATTTGCTGTAGCAACAATGGGGGAAGAAGAAATGATTACCCTTGAGAATGACCTTATGACTGTATCGGTTTCTACCAAAGGTGGAAATATTGATAAAGTTGTATTAAAAAAGCATTTCAAGGTACTTCTTGATTCTGCTGGTGTAGAAACCAAAATACCACTAGAACTACTAGAAGACGATAAAAACCGTTTTGAATACTTGCTTCCGGTAAGTAATATTCCTAATGGAATCGTCCGTACCAGCGATTTGTTCTTCAAGCCTGAACTTAAGGGGAATACCTTAAGTATGAAAGCTGAAATCGCTGCAGGGCAATTTGTAGAGCAAATTTATACCCTTGCCGACGGTAATTATGTTGTGGATTACCAAGTTAAGTTTAGTGGCCTTCAACAAATCCTGAGCAATGATGCCCAGCAGATTCAGTTGTCCTGGGTTAACTATCTAGACAAACTGGAAATCAACGAGGCCTACGAACGTAATTACACCTCCATCTACTACAAGCCTACTGATGACGATGCTGATCGTTGCTCTTGTACCTCTTCCGACGAAGTAACTTCGGAAAACCAAAAGGTAAAGTGGGTTGCTGCTACTAATCAGTTTTTCAATACCAGTATTATAGCAGGCGAGCAGTTTAAAGGTGTTACACTACAAACAGAAGTCCTTCCTGAAGAATCGGATGACTTGAAAAAAGTAAGTGCCGATATCCTCCTCCCTTATGCCCATAGCCCTGATGAAACAATCAGCATGCAGCTGTACATTGGGCCTAATAATTTTGATCGTTTGGAGGCACTAGGAAATGATTTGACAGATATCATTCCTTACGGTCGCAGTATTTTTGGAGCCATTAACCGATGGGTCATTCGTCCGCTGTTTAATTTCTTTGATGGAATTACCGGGAATAAAGGGATCGCAATCCTACTTCTCACCCTGTTGGTTAAGCTTATTGTTTTTCCATTGACTTATAAGATGCTGTATTCGCAGTCTAAGATGGCCGCAATGAAGCCCTACCTGGAGAAGGCAAAGGCTAAGCACAAGGATGACGCCCAAGCGCAGCAAATGGAAACGATGAAGATGTATCGAGAGTACGGTGTAAACCCTCTTGGAGGATGCCTGCCCATGGTGCTGCAGCTGCCCATATGGTTTGCTCTCTATCGATTCTTCCCGGCCGCAATAACCTTCCGACAAGAGGGTTTCTTATGGGCGACAGACCTTTCAAGTTACGATGTCCTGATGCGCCTACCTTTTGAAATCCCTCTCGGGTTTGGTGCACACATCAGTCTTTTTGCAGTACTTTGGGCAATAACCACCCTGATTTATACCTATTACAACACCAAACACATGGACTTTGGGGCAAACCCAATGATGAAGTACTTCCAGTACATTATGCCTGTCATGTTCCTTGGTTTCTTTAATAGTTTTGCTTCGGGACTTACATGTTACTTGTTGTTTAGTAATATCATCAATATTACCCAAACGGTAGTGACTAAAAATTTCATCATCGACAATGATAAAATTATTGAAGAGTTAGAAGCCAACAAACGTAAACCAAAGAAGAAATCGGGCTTCCAGGAGCGCCTCCAGACAGCAATGGAAGAACAAAAACGTAAGCAAGCAGCAATGGAGGCCAAGAAAAAGAAGAAGTAAGTAATGTTATAAGATCATGATCGTTCTTCGCCTGTTGCGGTTTCCTAACTTGGTGGTAGTAGCCCTAACACAATGGCTAGTCGCCCAGCAAATTCTAGGTAAAGCTTATGAGCAGGAAGGTCTAGTTGCAGTATTGAACATTGAAGAGTTGTTGCTAATCATTTTTGCAACAGTTTGCCTTACAGCAGCAGGTTATGTAATCAATGATCTTTTGGATTACCCTATTGATATGATCAACCGCCCTGAACGGGTATTAGTTGGACAGAAAATCGAGGAGGGTACCGTTAGGTGGTTGATTGCCAGTCTTATTTTTATAGGTTTCTTTTCCAGTATTCTGCTGGCTTTTCTCAAACAAGAACTTGCTTGGTTATGGTTGTTTCCATGCTTTGCAGTGTTATTGGGCATTTACCCTCGCGCCTTAAAAACCAAGCCTTTTGCGGGCAATGTTTTTATTGCTTTTTGTTGTGCAGGAACTGCAGGCCTTATCTGGTTGGCCGAACGCAGCACTTGGCGCTTACTCAGTGAGCCCAAAATGGATCAGGTCAGTTTTATTATCCTTCTATTCATGGGCTATGCTTTCCTGGCTACCTGGATTCGGGAAATCATTAAAGATTTTGAAGACCTGTATGGTGATATTCGATTAGGTAGAAATACCCTGCCAGCATACTTAGGAGTAACTCAGGCAAAAAGATTTGTATTTGCGTTGAGCCTTGTTCTTATCGTCACCCTTTGTATCGGACTAATTCCTTGGAGCTATTCTCTTTTTCAACCGCAAACTGCTACAGTAAGTGGTTGCTTAATAATAGGGGTTGTTATTCTCTTGAAAAAAATGCGTCAAGCTAGTCAGTCAGAACATTACTTTAACCTTAGTCAACAATGGAAATTCTTTCTTTTAGGAGGTCTTCTCTTGTTGTTCCTTTACAAAATATAAATCTTTGCTGCTTAAAGAAAATCACCGAATTATACTGGCTTCAAAGTCACCTCGTCGCAGTCAATTATTGGAAGAGGCAGGCTTGCCGTTTGAAGTTAGAACACTTGAGGTAGAGGAATCCTACCCTGATGATATGCCCGTAGAAGAGGTGCCCGTTTATTTAGCAAAGAAAAAAGCACGAGCGTCCAAGGTCTTTCTAGAATCTGATAACGACATCATCCTTGCTGCCGACAGTGTAGTAATTCTGAATGGCATCATTTTTGGAAAGCCACAAAATGAAGAGGAGGCTCATACAATGTTGGCTGAGTTATCTGGCCAAGAGCATCAGGTGATCACCGGTGTTTGTTTACTCACTAATAAGGAAGAGATTGCCTTTGGTGACTTGACCAAAGTCAAATTTGCTCCATTAAGCAAGGAAGATATTCGCTATTATGTAAGTAACTATAGGCCCTTTGACAAAGCGGGGTCTTATGCGATCCAAGAGTGGATTGGACTCTGTAAAGTAGAAAAAATTGAAGGTACTTATGCTAATGTAATGGGCTTACCCGTTGAACGTGTATGGAACGCACTACAAGATCTATTAAATTAAGTCAGCGCCTCTTACAAATCAGTGTTTTTACCCTGCTTTTAAGTCGGGCCTGGCAGTATTTGTATTGGGATAGTCCTTTACGCACGCTGCTTTGGGACGAGGACCTGGCATCTCCATTTGTCATGCGCCTAGGCTGGACTTGGAGCGAATGGGTGAGCTCGCCCCAAGCAAGTCTTTACATCGATCAGATGACTTTGATGCTTGGGATAGGCTTTCTTATTGCTGCATTGGGAACATTGCTTTTCAACAAGTTCCCTTCCATCAGTTTTTCCCTGCTAATTTTAGGCGGCTCACTTTGTTTGTTTCACGCCTTATTGGATACCAAAGATCACTTTGGTAGAATAGGCCATTTCGCGGAGTTAAGTTTGCAGTGGATGAGCCCGTTTTTATTGGCATTCTTATTGTCAAAACTTTACACAGATAACAGGTTCCATTATTGGGTTAGACTAGCCATTGCACTCACTTTTATTGGACACGGACTTTACGCCTGGGGTTATTATCCCGTACCTGGTCATTTTCAACAAATGATGATCAGTGGCTTTGGAGTGACCAATGTACAAGCACTTTTTTTACTAAAAATGGCTGGTTTTTTAGATTTCCTGGCAGCGTTCCTGCTTTTTGTTCCTTTCAAAAAATGGGCATATATTGGTTTGTATTACATTATTGTCTGGGGCTTCCTTACAGCATTAGCCAGGGTTTGGAGCCACATGGAGTTAAGCTCTGTTGGCAATTTATTTACTTTTTGGTTACCCGAAGCAACCCTCCGTATAGTACACTTCCTTGTTCCACTGTCTTTACTATCCTGGTGGAAAGAAAAAAAGTGGTACTTTAATAAGTGACACTGCTTCCCTTTTATGAGTCTAAAGAAAGATATTTGTTACTTAGTCAAACTACTAGTCATGAAAAAAGTCCTTTTGCTATTTTCTTTCCTATTATTCTTAATGAATAGCGGGCTAAATGCCCAAAATCTTGATAATAGGAACAGCTTTGCCATTCGCTACATTGGCAGTAATTATCAGTGGCCATTGGAAGATATTTCCGCCTTGAATTTGGATGACTTTAATTCCGGTTTTGAAGTGGAATATTTCCATGCACTTGGCAACCTTTTGGATCTAAGTTTTCCCCTAAGAGTTGCGAGTGCTCAGCTTCCGCAAAACGCAACCGGTGATCCTACCCGCCAGGCGCTTAACATTGGATTGGATGCCTTACTCAATCTTAATATTTACAAAGGGAAAGTTTTCCGCCCGAGAGTATTTGCCGGAGTAGGGGGCTTAGTCGAAAATTCCGATAAACTGACGCTTGACATTCCTTTAGGCGTAGGCTTAGATATTCTTTTATCTAAGTCGACTTACCTTAGTACAACTGCTGGTTATCACCTCAATAACAATGATTTCAGGGATCATCTTCAAGCTGGCCTTGGTTTACGCATGATGATTGGCGAAGACCCTAACCAAGCTCCTGAAGTAGCCGACCGCGATAACGATGGTATTCCTGATGCACAAGATCTTTGCCCTGATCAAGCTGGCACCCTTGCCCTTAATGGTTGCCCCGACCGCGACGGTGATGGTGTTGCTGACGGTAGTGATAGCTGCCCAGATTTAGCCGGAGTACTCAAGTTAAAAGGCTGTCCAGATACTGATAGCGACGGCATTGCAGATAAAGACGATGCGTGTCCTAATCAGGCTGGCCCTATTAGCAACAAAGGCTGTCCGGTGACCGATCGCGACAGTGATGGTGTTGCTGATGTAGATGACCTTTGTCCGGATATAGCGGGAAGCGCAGCTACAATGGGCTGCCCGGATCGGGATGGAGACGGCATTGCTGACAAGGATGATGACTGCCCTAACCAGCCTGGGACCGCAGCTAATAATGGTTGTCCCGATTCCGACAACGACGGTATTGTAGATCGCCTGGATTCATGTCCTAATCTTGCTGGACCAGCCAGTAATAAAGGTTGCCCTGAAATTGCTCAAACGGACCGTGAGGTACTTGCTGAAGCAGTGCAATCCATCGCCTTTGAAACAGGTAGCGCAACCTTGCGAAGTGAGTCTTATGCTATTTTGGACAAGGTTGTAGACATATTACAGCGATACGCTGGCTATAAGGTTCGCATAGGAGGACACACGGATTCTATCGGATCTGCTGGCGACAACCTGAATCTTTCAAAACGTCGAGCTAAAGCTTGTTACGATTACCTCTTGAACAAAGGAATTAATGCTACAAGAATGTCGCACGAAGGATATGGTGAAACTCAGCCTATTGGCGACAATCGTTATGCTCCAGGGCGTGAACAAAACCGCAGGGTTGAATTTGACCTGTACATAGAATAGATTTTCCCACCCACATAAAAAATCCCGCTGCCTAATTTCTTGAGCAGCGGGATTTTTTTATTCAGCCTGGTTGAAAACCAAATTACAAAGCTTGTTGTAAAGCAGCTTCAATCGCAGCAGCGCCGCGTAAGTTTACAGCCGCAATTTTTCCTTCACGGTCAATAAGGAAAGTGCGAGGGATACTAGATACGCCGTAAGAACGGCCGGCGGCACTTTCCCATTTTTTAAGGTCACTTACATGATACTCCCAAGAAAGTCCGTCTTGCTCAATGGCATTCACCCAGCGTTGCTTCTGGCCTTCCATTACCCGATCCATATCTTCTGGCTTGTAGCGGGCCTTACTACGTGTATCTAGGCCATCAAGAGAGACACTGTAAACAGTAAACCCTTGAGCTTTATAACGGTTATATACCTCTACAACGTTTGGGTTCTCTCGGCGGCAAGGGCCACACCAACTTGCCCAAAAATCAAGAAGGACTACTTTGCCACGCAGATCAGAAAGCGCATATTCTTTACCATCCGGGCTCGACATGCGAATATCTGGTGCTTGCATACCTACTTGAATAGGGCCTGCACTGCGTTGCTGCTGTGACAAAGCCTGCTGCTCAATGTTAGTGATATGAGTAGCATAGGCAGCTGTACCTTCAGCATCAGGGTAGGCCATTGTCAGCCGTTCCAATGCTTTCTTTTGAGTAGGGATAAACTGACCGTTATTTCCCAGTGAAGTGAAAGCAATATACGCAGCAAGGTGAGGGTTGCTTACACTATCTACAAAAGCTGCAATGTCTTCCGGCTTATATTCCCGGCGAAACAATCCTTGCATTGTTCTGGTTAGCGTTTTTGAATCATTTGAACCACTGATCTCAAAATTATACGTTTGCAAATTTTCCAAATTGCCATCTAGCACCACATGAGACTCAGTACCATCAAGAACGAAATTTACTTTCTTGGCACCGATTCTAAGGTTGTATATGCCGGCTGGTAAGCCATCAGGAAAAGCAAGGCTAAAACTACCATTGGCTCCCAAGTCTGTACTTTGGAGTGGTGTACTTGCTTTGCCCAGACGTACCTCATCTACAAACACCTGCAAATTTGCAGCATTTTCAATGTTCCCTTCTATAGTCAGGCCCTGTTCTTGACAAGCCTGGGTTATTAACATAATCAGCAGGAATCCGCTGAAACGTAGTATCGATTTCATAATCTATTTGGTTGATCAGAATTAATAATATTATTGCTCAATAAGCTCACCGAGGGTATGGTCGTAAGTAGACTTCCATTCTCTAACAGCGCCAAAGTCTTGTCCATCAATAGTAACATTGCCTGCTACCGTTTGACCAAGCTTCGTATTAATAATGTTTTGTGCTTTCAAATGGTTCAGTAATGCCTCTTCTTGCTCAGGTTTAACTGCAACCATCACCCGGCTTTGGCTCTCTCCGAAGAGGAAAGCATCTTTACGGATACTTGGATCTGTATTTACTGCAAAACCAATACCTTTTGGCATTGCTGCCTCCATCAGTGTAACAAATAGGCCACCTTCTGAAACATCATGACAAGCGTCAATTAATCCAGCTTTGATGATTTTGGAAACTTCCTGCTGCAATGCATACTCTTCTTCCAGGTCAAAATATGGAACCGGAGATTGCTCAACACCGTGAATAAGCCGTAGGTATTCTGAACTCCCCAGGTCTTCCCGGCTTTGGCCCAGTAGGTAAATAGACTGCCCTGCTTCTTTAAAGTAAAGCGTCATTGCCTGCTCATAGTGATCTAGAAGTCCCAGCATTCCAATGGTGGGAGTAGGGTAGACCGGTTCCGTTCCATTTTTATGAACAGACTGATTGTAGAAGCTCACATTACCTCCTGTAACAGGAGTATCAAACTTACGGCAAGCTTCCCCCATACCTTTGATGGCGTTTACAAACTGAAAATAAACTTCAGGATTGTAAGGGTTTCCGAAATTGAGGCAATTGGTAATTGCTACAGGAAGGCCACCAGAGCAAACAATATTTCTTGCTGCTTCCGCCACTGCAATCATCGTTCCCTTGTAAGGATCGGCATAAACGTAGGCAGAATTACAATCTGTCGTTACAGCTAGTGCCTTGGTTGACCCCTTAACTCTTACCAAGGCGGCATCGCTAGGGGCGTTTGTTCCCATTGAGTTGGTACGAACCATGCTATCGTATTGCTCGTAAATCCAGCGCTTAGAAACAATATTTGGAGAAGCAAAAAGCTGCTTTGCTGTAGCTAATGTATCATCAGGGGCAGTAATAGCTTCCTGGTCAAAAGCGGCAATCTTATCGAAGTAGGTAGGCCGGGTGTATTCCCTCTCATAAACAGGAGCGCCACCGCCAAGCACCAATGGCTCAGCAGGAACATCGGCAACCTTTTCACCTTCATAGAAAAACTCTAAGCGACCGGTGTCAGTAACTACACCAATTTCTTCACATTCTAAATCCCACTTGTCAAAAACATCAAGCAGCTTCTGTTCTTCGCCTTTTTTGGCAACGATCAGCATTCTTTCCTGACTTTCGCTAAGAAGAATTTCAAAAGGTACCATATTGCTTTGGCGAGTAGGAACTTTACTCAAATCAATCTGCATACCAGTGCCACTTTTAGCACTCATTTCACTGGTAGAACAGGTAATTCCCGCTGCTCCCATATCTTGCATTCCTACTACGGCTCCGGTAGTAATAACTTCCAGACTTGCTTCTAATAATAGCTTTTCCTGGAATGGATCACCTACTTGAACAGCTGGTAGATCGTCCGCCGAGTCTTCGGTAAGATCAGCAGAAGCGAAGGTAGCACCGTGGATACCATCTTTACCGGTAGCGGAACCAACGATAAAGACAGGATTGCCAGGCCCATCAGCACTCGCTGAAACAGTTTCACCTGCTTTAACGATCCCTACAGACATGGCATTGACCAATATATTTTGGTTGTAACAGCTATTGAAATATACTTCACCACCTACCGTTGGCACACCAAAACAGTTACCATAATCACCAATACCACTCACGACTCCTTTGACAAGGCGACGCGTATGAGGTTCCTTGATATCACCGAAACGCAGAGAGTTTAAAGCAGCAATAGGCCTAGCCC
>NZ_JBOEFX010000114.1:0-54293 GCF_050633125.1 Lewinella sp. | reverse complement strand
TACCGCCGTACTTGTCAACATACTTGGTAAACTCTTTGTGATTGATCAAACTCATCAACTGCGCAAAGACATATTTACCTCGATTCATTAGCTTCCCTCTTTTGGGCGCTAATTTGGCCTTCTTCGCAGGCGATTCAAATCGTTTCCGAAGAAAACCGTTGTAACTCATTGATAAACAGAAACCTTATGAAGGTTCCTTGTTTTTTAACCGGACACTACTGGTTTTTCATAATTGTTGATTTTAAAATATTGATGATGAAATGGATTAAAGTGGGGTGCTAATAACGCCCGAAAGAAGGCTAAGCAGAAAGGCCAATACGGCAAATATTGTTCTGATGATATGCCAACGGTTCCATGCTGTTTCGTAGGAGTGCCTGATGTCTTCCATTGCGGTAATATCCAGAATGGAGATGCGGATAAGGTCTAGCTCTTCATTCAATGGGACGTTACCGAAGACCGTCACGCCAAAAGTTCCTGTCAGGTAAGTAAGCGCAGCAAATAGCATCAAATAGAAAGCCATAGTTGCCTCTGTTTTGTACAAGTAATAGCTACTGAGCAGTAGCAATACGAGGCTACCAAAAAATAGGGTAAAGAAGGCTGGGTTTAGGATGGCCCGATTGATAGCCTGCATTACTTCCAGGTAGCTTTTGGTAGAAACTTTTTCTGTCCCGGGTATAACAGATACCTGCCAGGCATAAAATAGGCCCGCTGATAAGCCAGTTAACAGGATGGTTATTAATAACAGCACCCCTTTATAGGATAACTCCATGATTAATTGTTTTTAGAGATTTGAGTGATCAGCCATGCTTCAAGGCTGTTGTATTCTTCGGCCGTTAACTTGGTTTTTCTACCCTTGGGCATCCGCTTTTTTACTACTACCTGTTGATAGATTTTGGATGCAAACGATTCCATGTTATATGGTGTGAAGACCCGGCGAGGGTTCTGTTTGAGATGACAATGGTTACATTTATTGTCGAGAATCTCAAATGCAACCTGTTTGAGGTCGCTTTGATCTGAGGAGGCTTTTTCCTGCAAGTCTAAAGAGGAGTCTTTAGGTAAACTGGAAGTAGGAAATGCCGTGCAAAAAGTAAAAACAGCTAATAATTTAAGGCCGTTGAGAAGGAGAGTTTTCATCGTGCTCTGTATTCGTAAATTGATACTACAAAGCTGCGGTTACTTGCCTCATTTGACTAGTTCGAAAAGGATAGTTATTTGTTCGAAAGGGATAAAATAGGAGAAGTAGCTATCGTTTTATCAAATACGCTATTTTCTTATTTCACTAGGTCGGTACCCAAATTTTTTAGCGAAAGCATTAGAGAAAGAGCTAAGACTATCATAGCCTACATCCCATGCAACTTCTTGAACACTCAAATCCTCGTTACTCAAAAGGTGATGAGCTTTTGTAAGACGTTCATTTTGCAGGTATTTGAAAACGGGTACTCCGAACAGGGCTTTGAAATTCTTTTTTAGCTTGAAACTATTGAGGCCAATTTGTTTGGATAACTCAGAAAGGGAAGGTGGAGTCTCTAGATTATTCGATAATATCTCTTTGGCTTCATAGAGTTTTTCTCGCTCCTGAATTTTAATGGTGCTTGTTTTTGTACTTGCTAAATGGCCAAAGAAATGAGCTAATAGGGCCGTCATTTGACTACGAAAGAACATCATCTTCGTTTTTCCTTCGTAGCTATTGTTGAAAACCTGATCAAGAATACCCAACATAGGAGGCGACATGAAAAAATTAGGTCCCTCAACAAAATGGTCACTGGGATGAACAAGTTCGTGAAGTAATTGAGTAAACAACTCTCCTTCATGATTTGGTAGGGCCTGCAAATTGCTAATAGAGGTCGCAACTACAATACACTGTAGCGACTTTAGGGCCGAAATAGTATGGATAAATTGAACATGATCATCAGCATAGAAGGAAAGCGCTAGTCCTTTGGTGTGTTGGTAATCTTTTTGAGTATCACCATACTTAACCGTTAAACCAACATCACCTTCTCCATAAAAAGCAACTGCGATTAAGGGTTCATCAAAAACGCAGGCATCAATGGTTGTTTGTTGAGCATGAGATTCTTCTACCAGAATTATGTAGTCATTGATATTGACGATGTCACGTGTCATATGGCACTGAGGGAAGGTGTTTAAATTGTTATAAAGGTAAGCAATAACAGTAATCTAATACGGTGAGCAGGTAGATAGTTCTAATACCGGTAAGTGTTTAAAAAAGACTTTTTTTGAAAAAAAAGGGGATTGCATTCAACCTTAATCAATGTAGATACATTTATTGTAAAGACATTTGAAATAAAATCACTTTAAAAACACAATTATGAAACAGTTTAGCATCCTTTTCCTGGCTTTTGCAGCAATGACTTTAGCATTTACTAGCCCCGTAGAATCTACAATTGTAGATACTAAAGCTTCTGTTATTACTTGGAAAGGATACAAGGTCTTGGGCTCCCACACAGGAACGATCAAAATTAACAGCGGCGATTTGCAAATGCAGGATGGCCAATTGGTAGGTGGTTCCTTTACCATTGACATGAAAACCATCACTTGTACAGATTTGGAAGGAGAGTACAAAGGTAAATTAGAAGGCCACCTGAAGTCAGCTGACTTCTTTGGTGTAGACAAATACCCAACGGCCAATTTCAATATTACCAGTGTAGTAAGCCGTGGTACGCCAGGTGCTTATAAGATTACAGGGGATTTGAAGATAAAGGAAACGACCAAGCCTGTTCGTTTCAACGTAAATATTGGAGAAGAAGGCGGGCAGCAAATTGCTACTGGCGAAGTACAGATCGACCGTTCTGATTTTGATATTCGCTACGGTTCTGGCAGCTTTTTCGATAACCTTGGCGACAATACCATTTACGACGAATTTGATTTGAGTATTCGTTTGGTGTTGAACTAGAAAGGTATTAAGTACTTTGTATTAAAAACATGAGTCATCCCGAATTTTGATTGTCATCAAAACCCGTGCTGATCAACTGCAAAACCTATCGTTAAAGACGAAACCCCATGATTTCTACTAGTGAAATCATGGGGTTTTCTACAAAAAGTCGGATAAATCACTCTTTTGAGTTATTTACGGACTCTTTTTAAGTTAAGTCAGGCTGGATTTTGGCTAAGGCCAAAATTCGGGATGACTCATGTTTTTGGAGTGGTACAGTACTCAAAGTTAGAAGTGGGAAATCGAACGCACAAAAGTCGTAAATCCCGCACTTCAAAGTCGGAAGTCGTAAATCTGAGTTCGGAAGTACCCATCGCACCCCGCACAAAGCACCTTGCACGAGTACAGCACCTCGCACGAGCACCGCACCTCGCACCGGAAGTTGAGACACTATCCTTTAACCTCATTCTTCCCAGCCAAATCGAGGAAGAAAGCATATTGCAGGGCTACTTCTTTAAGGCGAGCAAAACGTCCGGAAGCACCACCGTGGCCAGCATCCATATTGGTATGCAAGAGCAATGGATTTTTATCTGTTTTTAGCTCTCGTAGTTTGGCGACCCATTTGGCGGGTTCCCAATACTGTACTTGTGAATCATGCAGGCCAGTGGTCACCAGCGTAGCCGGATAATCCTTGGCTTCTACCTGATCGTAAGGAGAGTAGGAGAGGATATAATCGTAATATTCCTTTTCGTTGGGGTTGCCCCACTCGTCATATTCACCAGTTGTTAGCGGAATACTCTCATCCAGCATGGTGGTAATGACATCTACAAAAGGTACCGCAGCTACCACACCTTTCCATAGGTCAGGACGCATATTCATCACGGCACCCATCAACAAACCTCCGGCACTACCACCTTGGGCGTAGAGCTGATCTTTGGCAGCATACTTTTCGGCAACAAGAAATTCACCACAATCAATAAAGTCGTTGAAGGTATTTTTCTTGTTTAGCAATTTACCATCCTCATACCAGTGGCGGCCCATCTCTTCTCCGCCGCGAATGTGAGCAATCGCAAAGGCAAAGCCGCGATTGAGCAAACTCAGGCGAGCAGAACTAAAGTAGGGATCCATGCTGGCACCATAAGAACCATACGCATAGAGCAGTAGTGGTTGGCTACCATCTTTCTTGAAATCCTTATGATAAACAATGCTAATAGGAACCGTAACACCATCACGCGCTTTGGCATAAAGGCGTTCAGAAACGTAGTCCGCAGTATTAAAACCACCTAGCACTTCCTGCTGCTTGAGCAGTTCCATTCCTTTGCTCTTCATGTTGTAATCATAGGTAGTAGGCGGCGTAGTCATCGACTGGTAGCCAATCCGAAGTACCTCTGTGTCAAACTCAGGATTTGTGCTGGTATAAGCCATGTAAGCATCTTCTCCAAAGTCGATGTAATGCTCCTTGCCTTCCCAGGGGCGAATACGTAGCTGGGTGATGCCATTTTTACGCTCACTCAAAACGAGGTAATCCTGGAAGATATCCATTCCCTCTAGTAGCACATCTTTACGGTGAGGGATAACTTCTTCCCAATTGTCCTTTGTCGTCGCATTTTCAGGTGTAGACATCAGGCGGAAGTTCAGCGCATCCATGTTGGTACGAATGTAGAACTTGTCGCCAAAGTGAGCGATGCCATACTCCAAACCACGCTCACGAGGCTGAATCATACGGAACTCTCCCGTAGGATTGTCGGCGTCCAATACCTGGTATTCCTGGCTCAGCGTTTGGTAAGCACCAATAATGATGTATTTCTTGGATTTCGATTTGTACACAAAAGCCGAGAAAGTATCATCTTGCTCTTCATAAATCAATACATCATCTGTACTAGGAGTCCCCAGGCGGTGACGGAAAATTTTCACCGGACGAAGTGTCTCGTCCTTCACCGCATAAAAAACGTGCTGGTTGTCATTGGCCCAGATGGCGCCGCCAGTAGTGTTGGGAATCCGGTCCTCGATCATTTCACCCGTCTTGAGGTTCTTGAAGCGGATAGTGTAAATCCGGCGACTGAGGGTGTCCTCTCCGTAGGCGAGTAGCTCATTGTTAGGGCTTACCGAGCGGCTGCCTACATTGAAGTAGCTAAAGTCCTTGGCCAACTCATTGACATTGAGCATGACCTCTTCTTCGGCTTCCAGCGTACCTTTCTTGCGGGAATAGACAGGGTATTCCTGGCCTTCTTTGTAGCTGGTAAGGTAGAAGTAACCATTGTCTTTATAAGGCACTGACTGATCATCTTCCTTGATGCGGCCTTTCATTTCTTCGAAGAGCTTATCCTGAAAGTCCTTCGTATGAGACATCATCTCGTCCTTATAGGTATTCTCTGCATTCAAAAACGAGATCACCTCGGGGTTCTCTCGTTCATTTAGCCAGTAGTAATTATCGGTGCGCGTATCACCATGAATAGTCAGTTCTTTCGGGATTTTAGTAGCTACAGGAGCTACGATGTCCATCTTTTGATACATGACTGATTCTTTGTTGTCCGTCATTTCTGCTTCAGGTTGGCAAGCGGTTAATAATAGCATTAAGCCGCTAAATAGGAAAATCAATCTCATTAACATAGTTTTTTGATGGTAAGTTGAATAATGGGGACTTCTTTAGGTTTACTAAAGTTAATCTCTTAATGACTCAATTGACATAAGAAGAAGGGAAAAGCTGTCAAGATCTATCCTTTTGCAGTGCATTGCTCGGTTTTATTAGGCGACTTATCTAAAAAAGAATTTTTAAAGCCCTCACTATGAAATCCTAAAGTTACCTTTGCGCCGATGCGCCTCCGGACTACATATAAGCAAATACTAACCATCTCTGCTCCCATCATGATTGGGAGTGCTGCTCAGAATATAATAACCCTGACAGACAGGATTTTTTTGTTCTACCTAGGGGTAGACGATTTTGCCAGTATTGGCTTTGTGAGCGTCTTTTATCTTATTGTCGCTGCCATTGGTTTTGGCTTCAGTCGTGGGGGGCAAATCCTGATTGCCCGCAGTGCTGGCGCCCGTCAGGATGTAGAAGCAGGACGTACCTTTCACTCGGTCTTTATGTTCGAGTTGTTTCTATCCGTGTTTCTTTTTCTCTTCATGACTTACGGTTGTTATTACCTTTTTGAGCTATTGGTAGACTCTGAGGTGGTTTTTGCCAAGAGCCTCGAATATGTCCATACCCGCAAGTGGGGCGTTTTCTTTTCCTACACGGGCGTGGCGCTTATCTCGCTTTACACGGGTATTGCTCGGCCAAAATTCCTGATTTACGACACGATATTGTTGGCTGTCGTGAATATTGTCCTCGATTATGTATTGATTTTTGGATACTGGGGGTTCCCTGAAATGGGGATTGCCGGAGCAGGACTAGCCTCCACATTGGCGGAAGTTGCCGCTTTTGTGGCCTTTGTTTTGTATATGATTTACGACAAAGAAAACCGTAGATACCAAATTTTCCGCTGGCCACAGATTGATTGGGCGCTCATCAAAGAGCAATACAAAATATCCATTCCCCTCGTCGCTCAGCCACTTATTGGCTTGGGAAGCTGGTTTCTATTTATGGCCATCATCGAAAACTTGGGCGAAGAAGCCCTGGCGATAACAATTTTGGCCCAAATGGTTTACCTCGTACTCTCTATTCCTACCTGGGGATTTTCAGCAGGAGTGGGCACTTTGGTAGGTGGGTTTATCGGCCACAAAAAGCGCCAGGCAGTTATCCCTATTGTCTGGAAAACCGGCATTTTCTCGCTCTTGGTAACCATGGCCATAACCATCCCTTTTTTAATGTTTCCCTACTCCGTTCTGACACCATTTTTGGGTGAGGAAGGAATTCCACTTATTCAAAAAGCGATACCGGTCTTCTACGTTTTGGCCGGCACACTATTTGTGTTTTCCTTGGGCAGCGTCGTCTTTAGCGGTGTTTCAGGTGTAGGAGCTTCCGCTTATGCCCTCAAAATCCAAACTTACGGCATCGTTTTCTATCTCGCTTACATCTACATCCTCGTCGAGTATTTTCAAACCAGCTTAGCTTGGGCCTGGGCGGTAGAGATTTTCTACTGGCTCATTGTTGGCCTTTGGTCTTTGTGGTACTTGTATTCCCGGCGTTGGCACGGCAAGTTGTAAGTATAAGCTATTTCATTTTGGGCCATGCCGTCGTTCCTCGGCACCGGGCTATCCACTGCTCCTTCATGCAGGGTCTGGAACCCTGCCCTACGTAGCAGTTACTATCCCTTGTCCTGCTCCTCCGTCCGCCGAGCTTCAGGCCTCTGCCTTGCGCGCTATTACGGGCCACGGCCCGCCCATATACCCCGCTGGCGGGGTCGGCTCGCAGAGACGGAGGGGACCGCGGGCGGAGGTGGCCTGCAGGGCTGGAGGTGGAATATCCACTACCGTTTAGAGCTCGTCAGAGGAAGGAAAGGCAAAGAGAAACCCTCTTAGTTGAATTACCGTATTGCGCTTTTAGATTAATTCCAAGCATAAGTCTTAAACAGCATTCACCCTGCCTCACACATCAATCTCCTGCGTTGATCCATTCCTCAAAGAAAAGCAGGTCAATAATACTAGTTTTACCCGTCTGTCAGATAGACTTTTGTACTTACAATCACGATACACATGTTAAAAACATTTTCGACCTTCAAATCCTGCAAGACGGTCTCGTTTTATCTTGGGTTACTCCTTCTATTTCTCCTTTCTACGTGTCAAAGCTATCCCTTGATTGCGTGGAAAAAGCCCATAAGCACCTCTATCATTGAGGTGACAAACGTTGTTCCAATGATAGCGGATACGAATAAAGTGATTTTATCAGGCTTAGTGACAGATCTGGAAACCGATGATCCCGTTCTCTTCGGAACGATGGCTGTTTACCACAAGGATCGCCTGCTAGGTGGCACCGAAACTGATTTTGATGGTCGGTTTCATTATCAGTTCAAGCAAACGCAGGACAGCTTCACTTATACGCTAGAGTTCACTTACCTTGGCATGCATTCGATGAGAATAGAAGACTTTAAGCTAGTCCAAGGAGACAGTAGCTACCTCGCAGTCAAGCTTGGGCATGACGAAGATTTTGGAAAACATCTAGGCCCATTTTGCCCATCCTGGCGGTTTCCACTGATCGAACAAGACAATACTACTTCCGGTCAGACTTTCACTAGCGATCAAATTCGCCGTAGTCCTACGAGGGGCAGGTGAGATTGAGTCTTGTAAGGATTATTTTGAACCATGTAAGAGTGGGAAGTATTCAGCGCACTCCGCACCCAAAAGGTGTAAGCGTTGAAAAAGTGTAAGTGTGTAAACGTTGGTTGTTTTCCGCACCTAGCACTCCGCACCTAGCACTCCGCACTTCACACCCAAAAGGTGTAAACGTTGAAAAAGTGTAAGTGTGTAAACGTTGGTTGTTTTCCGCACCTAGCACTCCGCACCTAGCCTCCGCACCTAGCACTCCGCACTTCGCACCCAAAAGGTGTAAGCGTTGAAAAAGTGTAAGTGTGTAAACGTTGGTTGTTTTCCGCACCTAGCACTCCGCACCTAGCCTCCGCACCTAGCACCTAGCACTCCGCACCTTTTGATGTACGTGTACCCAAAAAACTCATTTCATCGTCACCACCAATCCTTCCATCTGGTGGTACTGGCGTAGTTCGGCGAGGTAGTTATGGGCGTCTGTGGCCGAGTTGAAAGGAGCGACGATCACTCGGTTGATGATGCCACCATCTGGGCGTTGCTGCTGCATCACGAAGATACTATTAAATCCTTTGGCTTGTAATGCCATGACATGGCGCTCCGCATTGGTAAATTCACCGTAAGAAGCAAGCTGTACCGCATAAGGGCTGATGGCTGTTGTAAGAACAGCTACCTGACTATTGCTTGCCACGGGGCTACTACCAGACTTAGTAACAGCAGCTGGACGGTGATCATTTTGGTTCGATGGGTTGATGGCATTGCCCATCGCGTCGTAACCAGCAGGAGTGTCCTGTACTTGGTAGGTACGAATGATCTGATCGTGGCCAAAAGTGTTTTCTGTACGATAGGTTCTTGTGTAGGTGCTTTCTACCCCCTTCGCTGTCTGAAAATCTTGAGGCTTTTCTATCGGCGGCATGTAGTTGTATTCACTTACCGGGGAGCGTGCAGCGAGTTGGTTGGCCGACGCAGGGGCTTGGTAATTAGCCGGCGTAGGAGGGTTGTTGTTGCTAAAACCCATCACCGTCAAGTTGACTTTGGAGCGGCCAACCCTTAGAAGGTCAATTTGCTGAGCTGCAGCTCGACTGAGGTCGATGATACATTCGTCACAATAGGCACCACGGTCATTAATACGTACCGTTGTCGATAAGCCATTATCGAGGCGGGTAACTTTAACGATAGTCCCCAAGGGTAATTTCGGATGAGCAGCAGTCATCAAGTCGTGGCGATAAATCTCGCCTAGCGCTGTTGGGTTACCTTCAAGATAATCTGCATAAAAAAGGGCATAACCTGTTTGATCAATCAATGGATCATTGCTGGCAGCAGCTTGCTGGTCTTGTGGTGTATTCCACCGGAATGTTTGTGCCGACGAAATAGAAATAGTCCCGACAAGAATTAGTGTAGTGAGGAGAATTGTGCGCATGGAATTAATAGTTTTTGGTACAGTATCCTATTCAAAATAAAGCTTTTCGTCGATCTGCAAACGACTACCTGGCCCAATTTGGTATAAGCGTGCTACGTTTTCAATTGTCAGTTGCTCCACAAGTAGATATGCAGGGCCAAATTCAGGTTTCTTCTGGAAAACAACCATTCCTTGCAAACAGTTTTGTAGTTGACCGCGGCGTACGTAAAGCGTAGACTGGTCTTTACTGGCTAAGCCAATATTGCAGTCCGAAATACTGGCATCAATGAGGGTAATGTCGCTGGCCTCACCGGCGCTGACCCCTTTATCACCACAACCCTGCATTTCGACCTTCTCTAAGGTAATGATACTTCCCGAGAAATCCACGCCGTCGTTTCCTGTTTTTCGGAACGCACTCTCCTGGATTATGCCTTTACAGAAGTCTGCATCGAGGCCATCGGAGCTTGTGTTTTGAATAAGGCTATGCGTCATTTCAAAGGTTGATCGTACAATGTTTAGAGCATCTTCACTCTGGTTGTCCAGAAAACGGCATCCTACTATTTGGACGGCCGACTCGTAGAAAGTAACGGCTCCGGTAAGTTGCCAGTTGCCTTTGCGCAGGTTGCGCAGGTTGCGAAACACCACACCACGCAAGATAGATCCTGTAGGAGATTGTATTACCTGAAGGCCCTGGCCTGTTCCATCTTCAGACTGAATATAGATAGGGGTTTCTTCTTCGCCCAGTGCACGTACAGGGCCGTAGCTGATAATTGCAGCGGTGTTTTCTAAAAAGATATTGGCCCCGGCAGTAATCCGGAGTCCATAGCCTTTGGGGATGATGAGGTCGCGGCTAAACCGGTGCTCACCTGCGGGAATGGTAACCATTTGCGCTTCGATGTCCCAATGAAGTTGCTCAAAGTCCTCGGGTTTACTCCCCGTTTGGTAGGCCTGCGCCGAAATTTGTGTCGTTTGTGGTGGTTCCAGGCGCCTGATGGGGGCTGAAATGAGCGTATCCCAGCCTGGTAGCTGAAGAAAGATAAAGTTAGCCTGCTCTGGTACTTTTACCGGCTTCATGGAAGGAATATCCTGAAAGGCCAGAGCTTGTCTGTCCCAAAAATCAAGGCTTCGAAATGGTAATACTTCCGAATTGGTTTGCAGCTTGCTAAACATACTACGCACTGCACCCGCTGGCAGCCAGATTGGGGCAGGAAAGGTTCCCGTTTGGTAATCAGCGCTAGTACCATACCCTTTAAGTACAATCGGGAGGGTATGTGTATTTTCAATAAGGACTTCTTCCGGCGAAGTTTGGTAGCTGCGCAGCACGTTTTCCCGAAAGGGAAGTAAATGAGAACGCACAAAGGCAACCTCTTCTGCAAAGGTGTTTTGCTCGGGTTGATAATTTGGAAACTCCAGCTGTAACCACTGTAGTCGGGCTGTCCAGGCGGCTTCGTGTTTTCTAAAGAATGTTTCCCAGTTTTGGGGAAGGGTGAGGTCTTTTAAAACCGAGATGTAAGTGGTCATAAAAGCAGAATCCTGCAACAGGAATGCGGGTAAACTAGTGCTTTCGGGAGCCTCTCGGTGTAGCGTACCTTCGGCGAGAAAGTGGTAGCGGCGAGAAGGGGCATCAGCAAAGCCATCGAAGCCAATAGGTTCGAGTTTTGCGGTGATGGGGTTGTAGTAAAACCGCTGATTGTGCCAGACGATGCCGTGGTAGGCATTGAAAAGATCACAGCCTGCGTAATAGCGTGCAAGTAGCGGAAGATCGAAGATGTCTCCGGCACTTTTGTCGCCTTGGCGGTATTGTTCCAGCAGTGATAATGCGTCTTGTAGAAGGCGTGCCTGTGTTGTATCAGCTAGTAGTTCTTCTTCATTAAAGGCAGTGATAGGCGCATTGGCGGGGTTGTCGGCGCTGTAGTTACTGCCAGGTCGTACAAAACCATGGTGTGCAAACTGACGAGAAATGCCTGCCCAAAAACCATCTTCCTGGAATTTTACGATAGGGCCTTCACGCCGTTGCTGAGCCTCAACGAGTTGCTTCTCAAAGTGTTCCTCATAGGCGTAAATGCCGCGTGATTCTCCATTGATGATGAGTTCAATAAGGTCATATCGGGGAGTAAGTACACCGAGGTCCTGCCAGTATTGGTGCAGCAGCCATTCGTGTAGGTAATAGCGGGCCGCAGGGGTGTGAAGGCTAAAAGTACGCAAGCCCCGCCAGGCTTGTTGGCCTTTGAGTTTTATGCGGAAAGACCATTTATCACCACGAAGATGGTCGAGCCAGTCGCCTTTAAGGCGTAGTTTGACTTCGCGGGTGGTGTCGTTTTCGGATAGGGTAGCATCGACCCAGTCTCCTTCTCCGGTTTGTAAGAGTCCCTTTCGGAGTGCTTCGTCTCGTTTTTCTTCTAGCTGGCCCAGTGCTTTGTCATCTAGTCGAAGTTGTATCTGTGTTGGTTGGAAGGCGCTGGCATCCCATTGGGTGACTTTTTCAATCCGCAGATCATCAAAAAAGACTTGCTGGCTGCCATTGGTATAAACGTAAATACTCAGTTCTTGAGGAGCATTCTGAAAAGGGATATTGAAACGGACAAGGTGTTGTTCCCAACCTTTTTGGTCTTGGGTCGTAGCCGCAGCGGTTTCTTCATAAAAACCTGCAGGTTCTCGTCCTTGGATGGCTAGTTTGCCGCTTTTTTGGCTGTTGCCAAAACTCCAAACACTTACCTCGTAGACTTCGCCGGGTTGCACGTCGCGCAAGTTGACGGTGAAGCCATAATGGTTTTGGCCATCTGCTGGTAAAGAAATAGAGTAGCGACCATTGCGGGCTCGTTCTCTGGTGCGGTAAGTGGCTCCTGAAAATTGATAATCGTTATGGACAAAGTATTCCCCTTGCTGTTGTTCGGCACCACAGCTTAGTAGCGTCGATTTGGAGGCTGAGGGACTTGAGGGGCGCCACAATAACGAAAAGAGTAGCGCACCGGATAGTAGTAATCCGGCAGCTAAGAGCAGACGTTCTCGCCGCAAAGGGGAAGGACCTTGTGCCGGAGTAAGCCGCATCAGACGATGAGTTCTGGTTGTTCAAGCAGGGAAAGACGAGTGCCCTCGGATAAATTGCGGATTTCCTTTTGCAGCTTGTTCAGTTGTTCTGGGCTATCTGCCCGAGCAACAAAAGACAGATCCAGGCCTTTTTCGAGGGTGTCTAACCGCTTAAGTTCTACATAAGGTAAGTGCGCAATGAGTACCGCAGAGACTTTTTCCAGGTCATCGAGGTCAGTACTGATATTTATGAACAGTCGACCAGCATTACCTTTTGTTTCTCCATTGATCAACTTGCTGATCCAGAGAACCGCCAGGATAACGACAATAGCAATACCTGCGAGGATAGGTTGGTTGGCACCGCAGGCAAGGCCCACGCCAATCGTCATAAAGAGATAGACAAGCTCTTCAGGGTCCTTGATGGCTGCCCGGAAGCGGACAATAGAAAGTGCTCCGACCAGCCCCAGTGAAAGCGCAATTGAGGATTTGACAATCATAATGATCAGCAAGGTGCCCAATGCCAAAGGCAGGAAGTTGTTGGCAAACCGCCGTCGGTTGGATATCGCATTGCCGAAATGGATATAGAATAGACGAAGTATCCCTGCCAGTATGCTGGCAATCAGGATATTGAGTAGAAATTCGCTGAGTGGAACATTGTTACTGAATTCCTGGATGTAACGTTCCTGAAGCTCTTGTAAAAATTGCATGCAGATTGCTTTGTCGCAAAAATACGAAAGCCATCCGGGGATTCCGAAAATGTTTCAAAACTATATAGGAACAAAAAACATTAACTTGATAGGTAAGGAAAATATTTAGGAGCTGCTGAAAAAATCTTAGCTTTGATTTATGCGTAGTATAGATGTTATTCGACTGGCTTTAATTGGAGGTGTGGTACTGCTATCCCTTCTTTTTTTGATCCGTGTATTACCGGTTGTCAGGTTTTTACTGATTATTATCTTGGTGGTCTTGCTGGCTATGGTGTTGGTGTATTTTTTTACGAATACCTTGAAGGAGAAAAAGGCCCAAAAAGCTTACGAAGGCACAACAGCAGGCCAAATTACGGGCAAAATTACGGATTGTGAAGGCCAATTGTCGCGATTGAAAGAAGAACGGGCCAATATAGAGAAAAGCCTCCGCGACTTAAAGCAAAAACTTAGAGGCGCTGCAAAACTAAATGCAGGAATAAAATCGCAAACGGAACATTTGGTTCAAGGTTTTGAACAAGAGTTGCAACTGCGTAATACCAAGATCGTTTTCTATGAGCAGTGCCTACAAAAGTTGAACACCTTATTAAAACAGCATGAACTGCTTACCGCTCTTGAAGAGAAAAAGGCGGAGCTGGACAAATACCGGGAAAAGCATTACGATGAGTTGGCAAAGATGGAAAACCTACGCTGGGAAGTAGAACGCGAAACCGTCTCGCTGGAAACTATCCAGGATCTATCGACCCGGATGCAGCGAAGTGAGCAGTTGGACGACGTCTTGCATTTGCAGAAAGAGTTGGAAAAAATGCTTGCGCCGTGAAGAGACCGAAAAGGCCAATAATTAAGCTCGGCGTTATTATTGCATTAGTGCTCCTTATCATTACAGCCTGCCAACCACCAGCTCCGGCGGTAGGAGATTCTTCTCAACAATTCATCTTTCTTGGACATCCCTACGATTGGCTGACAGAAAATCGGATTGATCCCCGGTTGGAGCTACTTGATTTTTCTCAATATCAGGGGGTGTGGTTAGGAGGTGATGTATGTGCGCGCACCAGCAAATCGCCAGCTACACTGGCTTATCTTGATAGCCTTTTTGACCTAAAGAGCCTCGAAACCCAGTGGGCCTGGGGAAATCATGATTTATTGGAAGGTGACACTGATTTACTCCTCCAAGCTACCGACCGCCCTGCTTATACGACCCATTGGCAGGATGGCTTGCAGCTTATTGTTTTAAATACCAATCTATTTTGGCATCACCCCTGGGGCCCTGCTCAGGAAGACTGTGAAGAGAAAGCGGCTCAGTTGCATTGGCTAAAGTCGGTTTTAGATACAGTACAGGCGGCATCTCACCTGGTACTACTGCATCACCACGGCCTTTTTAATGAGTTGAAAATCAACGAGAAAGGTGACACCCTTTTATTGGACAATGTTAGCGCTATGCCAGTTCGGCCAGATTGCCGGAAGGGAGGAGACTTTACGGCTGAAATCTACCCGCGTTTAAAAGCTATTCGACAACGAGGGATTCAGGTTGTTTCCATCAGCGGTGATGTTGGTATGGTTAGTAAAGGTTACTCGATCACAACACCTGATAGTATTCACCTGATAGGTTCGGGAATCAATAATAGCTTAGATAAACAGTATCCTCCTGATTACGTCAAAAATTTCCAACCTGATTCCATCTTGCTGATTCAATTTGAGCCTAAGACGCCTGCTTTAAGTTGGCAGTTTGTTTGCTTGTCTTCCCTTATTCAAGAGCAGGTTTCTAGAGCATCACTGAATAGCCTACCTGCCAGAACCCGCTTGTTGTTAGCCAATGATTGACAAAGATCAGTCCTATTTCTGACTGACGTCATCACACTTCCTATTGAATTCGTAGATATTACCGTAAATATTTTTCTAAGGCTATTAGCTGGCTTAGGCCAATAGCGAATTGCCGGAGAATCAAAATCTTACGTTATGCTTATTCATTCTACCCGAACCGTAGGCGAATTACAGGGGGAGTTCCATGTGGCATTTCCTGGTCTGAAAATAAAATTCTACAAAAAAGAACATCAGGATCATGAGGGTTCGCCTAAAAAGACGGAATACCAAGATAACCTTTCTCTGGGCGAGATCAGTCCTAATTTGTTAGATGGAGAAATACAGTTGGATGCAGAAAAGCCAGTGGCCGACTTTGAGCAAGAAATGGAGACACGTTTTGGGCTACACGTTCAGGTGTTTCGTCGGTCCAATGATTTGTGGCTCCAGACAACGTCTACAGATGATTGGACATTAGGCGTGCAGAATAGGAAAGGTCTTCATTCAATACAGGCGGTTTAAAAAAAATATCAATCATGGAAGCAATAAAAGAAAAACTAAGCGGCTGGGAAACAGAAGGAATTCCCGCTTTAGAAGTCAAGCAATTATTAATGGGCCTTGAAATGGGAGGCGCGGATGAAGCACTCCTACAGTATTTGGATTTTCTTTCAGGAATCATCCCCGTAAATGCTGGTTTTTTCCTTCATGTAGTGCCTGAGTTTGACCTTTTGACGCCCATGTTCCGCAAAGAGGTAATGCCACTGAGTGGCGTGAATATACTCAAGGAAACCTTGGTCAATCGTATGGGAGGTGAAATTAGTAGACTCTTAACGAACGGTAGAATCAAGAACGTAAAATACAAGGTAGACGAAGGTAGCCCATTGGAGGAGTTACTGATAGAAGCGGAGGCATTAACGCCAGATTTGGTGGTTATTGGCCAAAAACGTTTTGCTAATAGCCACGGTATATTGGCAAAAAACCTGGCTCGCAAGGTTACTTCTAATGCATTGGTTATTCCCGAGCAGGCAAGAAGAAGCCTACGTACTATTCTGGTTCCTGTTGATTTTTCAGCGTACTCGGCCCGTGCTTTGAAGGCCGCTGTTGCTATCAATAAACGCTTAGAAGAACCAGCACGGATTTTGGCGCTTAACGTATATGAGATGCCTAATGTATCTGCTTATATGATGAGCAAAACCGAAACGGAATTTCGCAAAATGGTGGAGGAAGATCGCATGGCGGCCTTTGATGCGTTTATTGCGACTCACTTGTCTGAAGGGGAAGAAAATGTTGAGCAACAATTGGTTGAAAAAGACCGACCAGGTATTGCTCACTACGTCATGGATTATGCTAAAGAACAGGACGTCGACTTCATCGTTATGGGCGCGCGTGGTCACTCCAAAGTAGAGTTGTTACTATTGGGAAGTGTTACGGAAAGTGTACTTGCCGGCAATAAGCATATCCCTACGCTAGTCGTGAAGTAAAGACGGTAATTGCTGTTGAAGCAATTGGTTGAAATAATTATATGCTGGTTATTGGGCGACGGTTCAGGTAGGAATTACCAGGATTGTCGCCCACCTTATTTAGGGAATAGCTACTGTTATATCGAGGGGTCCATGCGTTCAAAATAATCACAAACCTCAAAGATGAGCTTGCTATCCAGGAGTTTGCGAAACTCCGCAATGTTGGGTGAAATGAGGTAACGGGTGTGTTCTGGTGTTGAAACATCCTCCACGGGGGTGATAGCTTTCAGTTGGTCCAGGTCCTCAGGAAGCTGAGTGGTCCAGAGGGTTAGGTTTCCTTGTTCATCTTTACTGAGTATACTCGTTTCCCAGTGCTTATTTTCGAGTTTTCGATTCAGCACTTGGTGGCCTTTGTAATATTTGAGTACCTGTTTGGGGCCAATTTGAAAGAGAGTATCAGCTATAAAAAAGGAACCAGTAACGATTTCACCATCCAGGTATTCAATGGGAACGGGGAGGTCCAATTCTTCAATATAGAGGTATTCACCATCAATATAAATGCCCTTTGTCTCTTTGATTTCATCTAGCGTGGATTCGAACTGAATGTGACGCTCTTTAATGATGGTTTTTTCTCCAATTCTAACGGTTGCTGAATCACCGGTACACAGGTAAATACCTTGGTACGTTTTCTGGAAATGTGTACTGGAAGGGACGACGTCAGGCTGAGCTTCTGTAAAAACTACAGGAGGTTCACAGCTGAAAACGCCTAACAAAAGTAGCAGAAGAGGGAGAAGATCATGGATTTTCATGATAGCTGTTTTTTAGTGAAGGAATTATAAATTAAGTTCTTAAAAAACAATGAGTTATGGTCTGATGAGTGTCAGGAGGGGTATTGATTTTTGTCAGGGAGTGTAAAATGCGAATGAGCAAAATCATGGCTTTAGGTGATGATTATTAGGTTTTTGGAGCAGGCAAATCAATAATTTTACACTAACCAAATAAGGAATCATGGACACTAACCGCCGTTTAGGAGATATTATGACTACCAATGTCATCACTGTGCACCTGACCACGACGATGGATGTAGTGAGTGATATCTTTGAGAAGAAAAATATCCACCACCTGCCGGTTGTTGAAAAAGACGGTACAGTAGTTGGTATGATTAGTAAGTCGGATTATTACCAGCTACAGGATTCGTTTACGCTCTTTAAACGAGCGGCCGCAGAACGAATTAACCAAGCTGTGTTCCGTTCATTATTGGCTAGCGAAGTAATGAGCAAGCAGGTTGCAGTACTAAATCCTGACGATAGTGTGTTGATGGCTGCCGGATATTTCCGAGAAAACCTTTTCCACGCTATTCCAATTGTCGATGAGCATCATCGTATTTTAGGAATTGTTACCACCTATGATTTACTGAATTACGCTTTTCAGGATGCTGCAATTGCTAACTGACTAATACGATAAAAGCGCGCTAAAGACTAAGTTTATAATGATGAATAATTTTGAAGCCGTAGTACCTGGGTATTACGGCTTTCTTTTTATTTTAAAGTTGTAACGGATCGGTTGGCAGGTAGCATCTTAAAACTGCTTTTAACCCGTCGTTCAATTGGTCACAAGGCCAGGTTAGACGTTCCTGGTACCCACTAGCCAAGGCGGATTGGTAATCGCCAATACATTGATAAACCTGGTTCATTGCGGCCTTGTGGGCATCTTCGTCTACTTCGGGCGCAAACTGTGTCAAGTAATTCTCTGCTCGGTTTTCATAGTCAGCAAGATGGCAGACCATCTCATCAAAGAGGCATTCCAATTCTTGCCATTCAAGTAGTCCCAATTGAGGGTCGTCGGTTGCTGCATGTACCTCTTGAAAAATAGCTTGCACTTCCCACCACAAGTCAAGAGGATAAAAATTCTGCCGATGAAACTCGCGAATGGTTTGAAATTCCCACAGGAACCGATCACTTAATTCCAGTAACTCGGAATAATCTTTCCGGGCTTCCGCCTTGCTCATTTCCTGAATCATGCCATCAAGGGTACCCGCAAGTAGATACGGATTGTAAGCAGTAATAGGGAAATCCAAAACTTCATCCCTGTTTTGCTGCCATTCTTGGGCTAAATTTTGGCGTGCTATTTTTACGGCCTCAGGTGATTGCTCTTCTGCGGCCAGCCAAAGTAGGGAAGCGGCTTGGTCGAGTTCGGGGAAAATAAACGGAGGAATAGTGGAATGTTCTTCCTGATTGAGGAAAAACAGACTGATCAATACAATGATAAGGAAGCGAGTCATCTGAACAAGGTTGAAGTGAAGGAAAGGTTATTCAGCATCCATCGGTAGGATCAACAAAGGTGTTTTGATTTTGAAAAGCTCTTCTTTGGCAACACTCGTTTTAAAGAGTCTTTCGTACCATTGCCGCTTGCGGTGTATCAGCACCAGGATGTCGGCCTCTTGTTCCACACTGAAATCGGTCAGTGTTTGAGGAATAGAGACACCCTGCGGAATGACGAAGCCTTTGCTACTGATACCTTCTATTTGCAAGGTGAAAGCCTCTGTCTCTTCTATGGAAGTAATGTCTTCGTTCGTGTTTACAAAAACCAATTCAGCTTTTGCTTTGCGAGCCAAGTTTATGATAGTTTGAAACGCAGCCGCTTCAGTGACTTCAGAATCGACACCCAAAATGATTTTCTGAACAGGACGAAAATCGGCCTCTTCTGGTATGGTAAGTAAAGGCACCGGGCTACGATCCATTAGGTAAGCGGTAACACTACCAACGGTTATGTCTTTGAGTGCCGTAAGGCCTTTGGTACCATTGACAATGAGGTCAAATTTATGATGGCCGGCATAGTCGGGAATGAATGTCTTGGGATCTCGAAAAACAATATTTGCTGACACCTCCACGTCTGGGGCAAGGGCCCTGACTTTTGGTAAAAGCTCTTTGAAATCGTTTTCTGCTTGTTCTTTAAAGATGTCGTCCATTTTTATGAACATCGCTGATCGGCTAACGACATTCACACAATGCAGAAGTTGTAGTTTCCCTCCTCCTGTTTGCTGCAAAAAGCGTGCAGCCCATCCACATGCTTTAACGGAAGTATTGGAAAAATCAATGGGACAAAGGATATTCATGTGCTTTGGTTTTATACCTCTCTAGAGGTGTCAAACCAAAATTAAGCATAGCCTTGTGAAGGAGAAATGACCCCTGTTAGTAGAAGGAATGATTAATGTCAGGTGCTAAGGGAAGAAACGGTTGACCCTACGTGCAATCCTACGCGCAATAACCTCGTGCTTTCGGCCTAGCTGTTTAGGTGATCCAGTACTCCATAAAGGTATACCTGAATCACCATCAAATAAACCAGCCGAAACAAAAGTCTCACCAGTGTCTTGCCAAATGTTGTTATCATCTTGTGGTGCGCCAGGATTGTTGTTGGTTCCTGAGGTCCTGGTAACGTTAGCAGGAGAATCTTGTATCGATATTCTCAAAATTGCATCTACATTCAGTAAGTTAGCGAGTGTAGCAGTGGGTAGTTCCCAGCTTTCTTTCAAAGATATTCCCTTTATATCTAACAATGCATTTGTTTCAGTAAGCGACTGCAAAGTCAAAGAAGTGGGATAATGGGCGTCTAGCTGATCAGCTAGTTCGTGGTAAACTGTTGATTGCAATTTACTACTAATGGAGGTCTGGATTGCAAGTTGCTGTGACAAGGAATAGTCAAAAGGGAGATGCTTAAGTCCTACAACTTCACAGGGGACAATGGCAATACTCAGTTTTTCTTTATTGGTATTGAGTTGAGATTTTTGTGTAATGCCACAGCTAGTCGTCAGGGTCAGGGGTAGAAAAGAGAGCAGGAATAGGGTAGTAAATGGTTTCATATCGTAGAGCTTTTAGTGCGTTTAAATTTAAAGAATAACAATTATGCAACTGGGTTGGTTCGTGAATGGTGTAGGTGGCAATTATTATTGCGACCAGTCTATTAATCAGCCGTTTCAACCCCGTAAGCTGTTTTTTAGCAATACCTTATCGACAATCACAAATCGAGAGGGCATCCAGTTGTTTTGAGGGAAACAAGTCTGCCTTGGCAAGCGGCCGCTTAGTGTGATAATCAGGATAAATATCAGGAAGTTGAATGCTATTCCCATCAGCGCTGGGAACTTCCAGGTCATAGCGAAACCGAACTTTTGTACCTAATGGCGCATAATAATAGACCCGCCACATAGGCCCTTCTGCCATACCTACACATCCGTTTGAATAAGCCTTGCCAAGGGTGACAGGGTTGGTCGTAGGGTGGATCAATTGCCCATAACGCTGCCCATTAATGGCCGGTTCAATCCAAGGCACCAATGGTAGTGCAGTTCGAATACCATCATCCCGTTGAGTGCTGGTATAAGGGTGATTGTTGGATGGATTAATAAAGGATGGTTTTCGATTAATACGTACAATGGTACCCTCGCCAGCATGTGTGCGTAAATCTACTTTGCGGCCAGCCATGGCCAGGTATTTACTTCGGTTTTGGCCCACCCTTACCGGAAAAGTATAGTAGATGCTATCTCCCACCATGATTCGTAACCGAAATTCAGGAATGTTCACATCAATTATCGTTTGTGACCGCAATTGAAGGGCTTTTTGATAATCGGCCTCATTGGGCAAAAACAAGGTGTCTCCAAGTGCTAAAACGGTCATCAACCCGGCATCGAGGACAACATTTCCAACTTCTTTTTGCCGGTAGTAGTCGGTATTTTCGAGCGTATCAATAATCCATGAATTATGTTGAACTAAAAGGTATTCATCAAGAGGAAAAGGGACCATGGTATCCAAAACAGGAATGGTCTTGTCCAAAAAGCTGAAATAGTCTTTGAGGAGTACGTTTTGTTGCACTACATGGTACTTTTTATCAGTCGGAGGAATAATTGCTGTTACACTGGTGTCAATGGGGAATTCTCCAACCTCGGGGGCACTACAATCGGAGAACGTTAGGCCTAATAACCCAAGAAGAAGAAGAAAGCGAAATACATATCGCTGATGTTTCAGATAAGTCATGATCGGGATAACCTTGGTTAGGCTATTAATATCAGTTATTCAGAGTGTTTGTTAGCTGATGTTTCTGTAGGGTATAGTATGATTTTTATCAAATGTATGATCGCACTGGTACGATTGGGTTGTTGCTAAATGAAGTTCCCCCAACGAAAGGCACGAAATGAACCACACGTTCCTAATATCTTTCTGGGTGCGGTGGCAATATGTTGTAAATATTAACTTATTTAGCTTTTAGAAAAAAACAATCCAACATGATAAACCTAATAAGCGATACCGTCACTAAGCCCTCCCAGGCCATGCTGGCCGCAATGATGGCGGCCGAAGTAGGGGATGATGTATTTGGACAAGACCCTACCATCAATGAACTAGAAACTTATGCTGCTTCGCTTTTTGGCAAAGAGAAGGCCCTTTTCTGCCCTTCAGGAACGATGACCAACCAGATCGCTATCAAGGCACATACCCAGCCACTAGATGAGGTGATTTGCGACTATACCAGCCACGTGTACCAATACGAAACAGGCGGCTACGCCTTTCATTCAGGGGTAAGCATGAACTTGCTCCAGGGCACCAATGGGAAGATTACTGCCGACCAAATAGCTGCTGCCATAAAGCCCGATTTCGATTGGTTGCCGGTGTCTCGTTTAGTTGTAATCGAAAACACTTGCAACAAGGGCGGCGGTAGTATTTATCAATTGCCGGAAATTCAACCCATTAGGGCGCTTTGTTCTGCAAAGGGATTGGCCCTGCACCTTGATGGCGCCCGCCTTTTTAATGCATTGGTAGAAACCGGGGAGTCGCCCTCTGATTGGGGAGCCGCCTTTGATAGCATCTCCATTTGCCTGAGCAAGGGCCTGGGCGCCCCCGTTGGTTCTTTGCTATTGGGCGATGCAGGTTTTATAAAGAAAGCCCGCCGTCTGCGCAAAGTTATGGGCGGAGGAATGCGCCAGGCCGGCTACCTCGCTGCTGCTGGCCTTTATGCGCTGAAGAATAATGTGGACCGACTGGCCATCGACAATGAGCGCGCTCGTAAAATTGGAGCAATTTTGGCAACCAAAGACTATGTGGAAAGCGTTAGGCCCGTTCAATCCAATATTGTCATTTTCGACCTTGCCGGAGAGATTACGGCTGCTGATTTCCTGGAAAAACTGGAAGGGAAAGGAATACTGGGCGTTGCTTTCGGCCCTCAAACCATTCGGCTCACCTTTCATTTGGATGTGACGGAAGAAATGATGGGTAGGGTAGAGGACATTTTGGAGAATTGGTAGATTGAGGGAAAGCGGGTGGGGCCTCCCACGCTTTCGCGTGGGCGCTACGTTGCGTAGCTCTCTATTCGTTCGGCCCCCAGTAGAACCTGGGGTCTGGCCCTTGCGGGGCCACTACTGCACATCGCTAGGCCGGAGAGATTCTGTAAAGGATTGGAAAACAAAAAATGATAGAGAATACGAAGCAAGTGAACTGAAATGGCAAGCTCGCTATAGCTTTAATGCAGATGTTATATAGCTGTTAAACGGATTCAATCAGGCATCCTGTAGTCGTATTTTCTATAGCTTCATGCTTGTAAAGTACCTGATTTTTTTCATCCAGACTATAAATGTTTACAATGCTGAAGTTAAAAATACTCCTTACTTTTTTTGCTCCCCTAATACTTGGTTTCACCGCTTGCCGTATGGAAAAATCGCCAGCTTTGGTCGGCGAAAAAGGGGATGATTCAAGTACAATCACTGATGAAGCAGCCAAGCTATCCATCGCAAAAGTGCTTCAGGAAAATGGAGACCTTTCTGTGGAAGAAAGGGTCGCGCTCTATCTCCGCTTGAAAAAAGAAAGCCCCAATGCTTATAATTTTGAAAACGAGGATGAAATGACGATGTATGGCTACTCCTTGCTTTGGAGTGGAGAAAATGAAGAGGCACTTGCCATTTTTAAACTAATCGTATCGCAATTTCCCGATTCTTCAAATCCTTATGACAGCTTGGGCGAGGCGTATATGGTATTGGGAAATACCGAACAAGCCATTGCCAATTATGAAAAATCATTGGAACTCAATCCTGATAACTTCAATGCGGAAGATCAAATTGAGCTGATGAAGCACCCGGAAAAAGCACTTGAAAAACCTACAGACAAGTTTGCCAAGGTCTTTACCGCAAAGGAGTACCGAGAAGATTTGGATCAACTGGGGAACAAACTACTAGAGGTGCACCCAAACGCACTGAAGTTTATTACGGAAGAAGACTTTTGGAAGGTTGTTGAAGAGAAAAAATCACTGGTTACAGATCAAACAACCTACGCCGAATTCAACTGGCATTGCACTGAAATAATTGCCAACCTCAATTGCTCACATACCTCCATGGGGCGTTTTAACCAGGAAAATGAAATGCTGCCACTCTCGCTGAGGTTTCCGATTCAAGTACGATGGGTCAATGATCAATTGTTTGTTATTGATCCTCTGAATAATGAAAAAAATGTAGCCATCAAGGATGAAATATTGAGTATAAACGGAGTGCCCGTCGCCGAAGTCATCGGTGATATTTACAAGCATATCTCATCCCAGGGATACGTGGAGACAACAAAAAAGCATGCGTTTAATACCTGGGCCACAGGGATGATTCCTTTTGCACTTGGTTTTCCTGAAACCTATGAAGTCACCGTAAATGGAAAAGTAGCTCCTATCGTCTTGAACCAGGCCGAAAGCTATCAAAACTTATATCGCGATCCATCTATCGCATCTTGTGGGGAACCTTTGTGCCTGGAAATGTTGGATAACAATAAAACAGCCATCCTAACGGTTTCTTCCTTCAATTTTTACCCTTGGAATAACCTCAATGTATTTGAAGAATATATTGACAAATCCTTTGTCGAAATCACGGAAAAAGGAGTAGAAAACCTCATCGTCGATGTTCGATTTAATGGGGGAGGTTCGCCAGAGTCCAGTATCTATTTGCTCAGGTATCTCGTCAATCAGCCTTTTACCTATTCTTCTATTGCTGGATATGAAGGAAAAGAAGAGCTAAGCGAAACACAAAAGCCAAAGGCTCCCTTTGAGAATGCTTTTAAGGGGCAATGCTACTTTTTGATCGATGGAAACGGAAACTCTACCACCGGTCATTTCATGTCTATGGTCAAGGTCTTGAACCTGGGGGTTATTGTAGGCGAAGAATTGGGCTCTAATCAATTTTGTTCCGCCGGACAAACGGTTTGTAGGCTTTCAAATACGAAACTACAATATTACGTAGCCAACAATACGCATGTAACGACAGCTACCTCGCTTCCTGATGAAGTTGGGATTCTCCCTGACCATTACGTTACACAAGGTATTGATGACTACTTGAACAAGGTAGATCGCGTCAAGCAATTCACCATTGGACTCATTAACGAATAAGTTGTCCAGACGTATTCCTCATTAAGGGAAATCAATACTCAAAACAGGTACATCTGCGTGATTAACAACCATTTCTACGGTGTTGCCTCTGAAAATGCGTTTCAGTGGCCCCCGTGGGTGGTTGGCAATAGCGATAAGGTCCATACGCTGTTCTTGGGTAAAGTGGCGTATACCTGCTTCCACTGAAATATCATCATAGTAGTGCGTATGGCAGGCATAACCTTCGGCGATGTCCGCAAAATCCTGGAGGGCTTCCTGCATGACAATTTGCGGTGGGTTGAAGATACCAGAAGTGTGAATACTCAATAAATGAACCTCTTTGATGTTGAGTATAGCCGTGAGGTCTAAAAAATGACGAAATGCTATTTGATCATCGGGGAGTAAACCTGTCGCAAAGACCGCTTTTTCCAGCCGCAGTTCAGGCAGTGGCTCTTTGATGATCAAAACATTGGTATGTATTTTTCGAATGACCTTTTGAGCATTGGAGCCTATCAGCCATTCCCGCTTCCCTGAAGCGCCATGTGAACCCATAACCACGAAATCAAACTTGGTTTGTGCCATTAAATTTTGAAGATTGCCCAGAAAGTCGCCATAACTGAGGTGAGTCGCGATAGCTACTTTGCGGGCAAGACCATTCTTTTTCAAGATCTCTAACTGCTGCTCTGCAGCAGAGGAAATGGCATCTTGATAAGGGGCGTAGGTTTCATGATCAAACTCGTTGGGAATAAATGCTGTAGTGCCACTGTTGTGAAACAAGTGTAGCTCAGCCTTTAAAGCCTTGGCCAACAGGCAAGCGGCATCAAAAGCATAATTCGCAACATTGGAGAAATCGGTAGGGCACAAGATTTTCATAAACAAGGATTGAGTAGAGGACAGCACAAAAATAAATTGAGCCTTCTCTTTGTTTCAAAAATAAGCCGCAACATCTCCTATGATGGTGATTTTTGTCACCAGCTAAAATGGGAATTATCAGTCTTTTCTCAATTATTTGACGCGAAGCCTTATTTTTGTCGAAGAACGAAAGCGACCATGAACACTATACAGGTTTTTACCATTATTGGCATCATTGGGGCCATCTTAGCAGGGAGTATTGCCAATGCCCAGGATATGCCCCTTGCTGTTGAGGCAGAGGATTTTCTTTTAAATTGTTATGGTGAAACCAATGGGGAGTTAAATTGGACTGTTTCAGGCGGAGAGGCTCCTTATAGTTATGAATGGTCTCGAGTTTCTAATCCTTTCGTTTTTGCAGCAGGATCACAGTTGGAAGAAGGTCCCTTTGGGCCGGTCACTGGTGGACTAGAGGCCAATGATTATGTGCTTAAAATAACAGATGCCGCCGGTGTAATGATGACAACAATGGCGAGTATTATAGCACCTCCGCCGATTCTGGTGACCGATATTTCAGTAGAATACCTCACTTGTGCGACGGTTTGTGATGGTCAGATCTTTATGGAAGTGGGCGGTGGTACTGGTGAGTTGACCGTCAGCTGGGCCGATAGCCCGAGTACGAGCCCCAATCGCTCTGAACTCTGTATGGGTGATTACCTCTTTTTTTTAGAAGACGAACAAGGCTGTAGCCAAAAAGGAGTGGTAGGAATTGAAGGCCCGCCATCGCTAGCATTAGAAACCAATACCGAACTTCCCTCTTGCAGTGGCGCAGCCAATGGGAGTATTCTACTCGAAATCGAAGGTGGAGTGGGCGAATATCAATACGAATGGGCCGCAGGAGGCAACGGAGCCTCTCAGGTAAATGCGACTGCCGGTAACTATCCTGTTACTATTTCAGATGAAAACAATTGCCTATTGGATACAGTAGTCGCATTGCCGGATGGCCCCGATATGTTGGCTAACTTACAGATCGGTTACGGTTGTGGCGACGGTCAAATTCTGGTAGCTACGCAGCCCATTAATGGTACGGCACCTTTTGATTATCAATGGTCAACAGGCACTGCGAGCCCTTATTTATTAGGGATGTCAGCAGGCATGCATTCACTTACCCTCACCGATAGTGAGGGCTGTGAAGTAATCAAAGATTTTACGATCAACTACGTTCCGCCTTTGAGCATTTCGGCTTCAGTTGCTGATGTAAGTTGTTTCGGTGCACAAGATGGTGCCGTAAGTTTGCAGGTCAATGGAGGCCAGCCACCGTTTGCCTTGTCGTGGAGCAATGGCGCAGATGGAATGGCCGTCGATAACCTCGCAGGTGGGGAGTATACCTATGTTCTTTCTGCCTCTGGTTGCGGGCAGGCACGTTCCGTCATTATCAACGAGCCGCAACCGCTCAGTGCTAATTTCTATTTCGACCTACAGACAGACAATCTACTCAGTGCTTTTGCCCAAGTACAGGGCGGCACTCCTCCTTACCAATACTCGTGGAGCAATGGGGGTACCAACCCCGAGATTTTTAACCTGACCCCAGATACAACCTATTCCTTGACTGTGACAGATGCGACGAATTGCTCCAGGACATGGGAAGTGGAACCAGCGCTTACAGGCACAGAAAACACCTTGACAACAACCGTGCAAGTCTTCCCTAATCCGCATAGCAATCAATTTACGATTCAGCTCCCTCAGGAAGCCAGCAATGCCAATTGCCGATTACTAAACCTGGCAGGGCAGGAGGTGCTGGCTTGGCAAAGCTTGCAAAGTCCTTCTACTTTGATCAATACTTCATTTTTACCTTCAGGTTGGTATGTATTGGAACTTCAATGGGGAAGTCAGTTACAGCAATTGCGAGTGGTCAAGCGGTAGTGTTTCATGTTTAATTTAATGGGCAGTATTGTTTTTGGGGCCGTGCTTTCGTGCCTATGGAGCAGAGCGGCTGCCCATCCCTTGGGCCTGCTCTCCCGATGAATCGGGATCAGCCGAGCTACATGCTCCACATTTCGCATTAACAGCTCCTTTTGATTCTTTTTTGCATAATGCCCAATTAAAATCATAACAAAGCTTCATACAATACCTCTACCGGATGCATCGCTTTTCGCTGGGTGCCGTCTGCAATCTGGTGGCGGCAGCTGGTTCCTGTGGCCGCAATGATCGTTGCGGTAGGAGCTTTTCGCACAGCAGGAAAAAGCACGAGCTCTCCGACCTGCTGGCTCACTTCATAATGCTCGGCTTCATAGCCAAAGCTTCCGGCCATACCACAGCAACCCGAAGGAATAACTTCCACATTGTAGTTTTCCGGTAAGGAAAGTAACCAAACGGAATCTTCCACTTTGCTGAGCGATTTTTGGTGACAGTGACCATGTAAAAGAACATGTTTCTCTTCGCGCGTAAAAGCCTCAGAGGTGATGTGCCCAGCTCGGGTTTCCTTGGCCAGAAACTCATCAATCAATAGGCAATGAGGAGCCAGTGATTTTGCGCTTTCGCGCAACGGTTCTCCAACCAGTCGTGGGTACTCATCCCGAAAACTGAGAATAGCTGATGGTTCCAACCCCAATAGTGGTGTGTCTTCGTTAATGAGATCGCTAAACAAATGCACATTGGCCTCGGCCAGCCCTTTCGCGCGCGCGAGCAACCCCTTGGAGATAGCTGCCCGCCCGCTCTCAGGATGATCCACCAACAGTACTTCATATCCCAGCTGATCCAGTAAGAGAATAGCCTTTTGGCCTATGGGTGTATCATTGTAGTTGGTGAATTCATCACAAAAAAAGTAAACCTTTTGGCGGTAGCTCTTCGCTTGTGGTCGAAACGTTTTTTTTAACCAAGTGCGTAAAGATTGAGAGTGAATGCCTGGTAAAGTCCGCTGAGGAGCAACCTGTAACAATCTTTTACTCCATCCAGCAGTAAGCGGGTTTGTCAGCAGAAGATTGTATAAACCTGGCCAAAGACTTCCAATTCGGTTAAAAGTATTGATATATGCAAAAGCCCGTGCACGCAGTGGAATGCCATTGCTCTGATAGTATTGATGCAGAAATTCCGCTTTCAATCCAGCCATATCCACGTTGGATGGGCATTCGGAGGTGCAGCCTTTACAAGACAAACACAGGTCCATCACTTCCTTGATTTCCTGATGGTCAAAGGCGTTTTTTTGCTCGCTTTTTGTCAGGAATTCGCGCAAGGTATTGGCCCTGGCCCTGGTGGTGTCTTTTTCGTTTCGGGTGGCCTGGTAGCTAGGGCACATGGTCCCTCCTGAAAGCGGCAATTTTCGGCAATCACCAGAACCATTACACTTTTCAGCAGCGCGAAGGATACCTCCTGCGTCTGAGAAGTCCAGAATAGTAGGGTAGGAGCGGTCCGGTTGTTCAGGGGCATAGCGGAGAGAACTATTCATGGGTGGTGCATCCACAATTTTTCCAGGATTGAAGATGCCATTTGGGTCCCAGGTCTGCTTTATTTCCCGAAAGAGGGCGTAGTTTTTTTCTCCAACCATCAGTGGAATAAAGGCGGCACGTACTCTACCATCGCCATGCTCCCCGCTTAGCGAACCACGATATTTTTTGACCAATTTGGCAGTCGCCAGACTGATGTCGTAAAACCTTTGAACATCCACTTCCTTTTTTAAATCCAGAATGGGGCGTAGGTGTAGTTCCCCCGCTCCGGCATGAGCATAGTAAACGGGTTGCTGATCAAAGC
The DNA here is from genome assembly GCF_050633125.1 of Lewinella sp. Lineage (NCBI taxonomy): Bacteria > Pseudomonadati > Bacteroidota > Saprospiria > Saprospirales > Lewinellaceae > Lewinella > Lewinella sp. Next base: position 24,842 of record NZ_JBOEFX010000114.1, on the reverse strand, counting down.
CTTTCATTAGCTCTGAAAATTCGCGGATGTATTCAGGCAAGTCATCCAAATCTACAGCCGTATCTTCAATACAAGCAACGGCTTTGGCATCACCGGGTATATTAGCCAATAAGCCCAATCCTGCACTGCGTAATGACCATACCGCCTTGGTTTGTGCCGCAGGAATGATTGGATAAGCATAGCCCAACCCCTGTGCTTTTAACTCCTCAATGAGTAGGTTGGCTTCGGCCTGTGCTGCTTCGACACTGCTAGCGCGTAATTCAACCATGAGTACCGTTGCAGGATCTCCTTCAATAAAAAAACGGTGCTTACGGTATTCGATGTTTTCTTTGGTGCAGTCGAGAATGATCTTGTCCATCAATTCGCAAGCACTGGGCTGGTGGCGCATCGCAATTTGGGTGGCGCGCATACTCTGGTCTAGCTCCGAAAAATGAGCAGCGACCACCACATGATCGGGCAAAGGCAAAGGGTCAAGTTGGAGCTTTATTTCTGTAGTGAAAGCCAAGGTCCCTTCCGAACCACAGAGGAGTTTGCAAAAGTTGAATGGAGTGTCATTATTTGTAAAAGCAGCGGTCTCCAGCAATGCATCGACCGCATATCCGGTATTCCTGCGATGAATGCTAGATTTGGGGAATTGCTCCCTGATTTCGGCTTGTTGCTCCTTGTTGTTCAGTACCTTGGTGACTTGACGGTAGAGATCACCTTCAAGACCGGGGAGCGCACACTTTTGGGGCAACTCATCGGGCGAGAGTGCTCCGAAGCTAGCCTTTGCCCCGTCAGCCAGCAGCACCTCCATTTCGACCACCTTATCTCTGGTTGTTCCGTATTCGATAGAGGTAGTGCCTGATGAATTATTGCCCACCATTCCTCCGATCATGGCGCGGTTAGCAGTAGATGTTATGGGCGAGAAAAATAAGCCGTGGGGTTTTAAAAAGGCATTGAGTTCATCGCGTACTACCCCTGGCTGTACGCGCACCCAGCGTTCTTTAACGTTGAGTTCTATGATTTTAGTAAAATGCTTGGAAATGTCTACCACAATGCCTTCTCCTACACATTGCCCCGCCAGAGAAGTACCCGCTGCACGCGGAATCAAGGAAGTATGATGGGCGTTAGCAAATTGGATCAAAAGCGCTAGGTCTTTTACCGTAGCGGGCAGTGCAATAGCTTGTGGTAATGCCCGGTAGACGGAAGCATCTGTGGCGTAAAGCACTCTTTGCAATTGGTCAAAATGAAGCTGGCCTGTAAGCTGATCGGAAAGCGTCGTGAGTGCAGTGATTGGTATTTTCGGGGCGTCCATATTTGCTGAGTTTGAAGCTCAAAAGGTACGGTGAAGAAAGGAGAATCGGTTTAGTTTTAGGCCAATAAGATAGGCCCGTGTTTGTTTTTTTCTTTTAATTTGCGACCCAGCTATTTTAAAGTCGGAAGTAATTTTGTGCTAACAATCCAACCAACCAACTAACAATCCAACCATCAAACTAACAAGAAATGAAAGGTTTCCTCTTCGATATGGACGGCACAATGGTCGACAACATGATGATTCACCACCGAGCTTGGCAACGTAAGTTATCAGAGTTAGGTTTGGAAATGACCATTGAAGAAGTCAAAGAAAAAATACACGGAGTAAACAACGAAATCTTGGAACGCCTTTTTGGTGACCGTTTCACTCATGCTGATCGCCAACGTATCTCAGGAGAGAAAGAAGCTGCCTACCGGGAGATATTCCTGCCACAATTAAAGTTAATTGATGGTTTGCAAGCATTTCTTGATCAGGCAAAATCAGCGAATATCCCAATGGCTATTGGCACCGCTGCGCCAGAAGAGAACGCCCAGTTTTTGATTGACAATTTGGCATTAGCACCGTATTTTAAGGGCATCTTTCACGCGGGTAGCGTCAGTAAGGGCAAGCCTGACCCTGAGATTTTTGATAAAGCAGCTGCATCTATCGACTTGGAGGCCAAAGATTGCCTGGTTTTTGAAGACAGTGTAACCGGAGCGGAAGCGGCCTACCGTGCGGGAGCCAAAGCAATTATTGTTACGACGACACATGCTAAAGAAGAGTTTGCCCACTTCCCTAACATCCTGAAGTTTGTTGATAACTATCATGGGCTGACACCAGAGGAATTTCTTTCAGCTTAGTAGGGGGCGTTTTGGCGGTGCTAATCGTACCAGTGCGATTATGCATTTGTACGATTATAGCGGTATAGAGCGGTGTTTTTCTGAGCCTATTCGTATAAATACATTCACGCATTTACACAAGTTTAGTCGGTAGTTTTCGCACACAAGGAACTACTGATCGTACCATTGCGATTACGCATTTATACGATTATGGAGGGTAAAACCAATTAAGTATCGCTCCCTTTTTGTATCTTCCTTTCTAGTGGATCAACCGGTAAGCTTCGTTATATTAAGTTGCCATTTATTTGTGCTTGAGTGAGGAACTGCAACCGGAGTGTAGCCGTAGCTACACGAGGATTTCAGAAACGAAGCACAGGTGCAAGGTGCAAATAAGCAAGGCTTGGGTGTAACAGAATTTACAAGTTGATCCACTAGTCTCCCCTCTACATATTTTCACACCGCTACCAAATCTAGCTAAGCCCAATGTTTAGCTGGTCATTTGGTATCCTAAACCCATTTCTTATGTACAACCATCAGTTGTTCAGAGCCTTCTTTTGTTGCTTGTTAGTTGCAGTTTTAGCGTTCTCTTGCACCCGCAAAGCGGAGACTTACCTTTATTTGAGCGATGGAGATCAATTGAATTTCCCGGAAGCATCTCTTGATTTAAAAAAGACGGGTGTCTGCTTCTCAGGTGGTGGAACTCGAGCCATGACTTGTGCTGCCGGACAGATGAAAGCCCTCTATGATCTTGATATGTGGCAACACTTCGGCTATATATCTTCTGTATCGGGAGGTTCCTGGGCCTCGTCGATCTTTACGTATTATGAAGTCAGAGAAGAGGGCCCTCAAAATGACAAGGAGTTGTTGGGAACGCCTTTGGGAGCAGAGAACCTTACTATGGACTATCTCAAGGAACCAGTGCCTAAACAATGGTTACTTTCTCCGGTGACGACGGACTTATCTCGCAGGTTATTACATAATTTAGCAACCGATGATCTGACATTGGGCTTCGAAGAATCTCCCCATGATATCTGGATTGATGCCATTGGTGCAGTTTACCTCCAACCTTTTGGACTGTATGGCGACCGGGCAAGACGCTATTTTTCTTTTGATGAAAATTCGGTAAACAGTATCATTAGCCGTGCTCCACGATTAAAATTATCAAAAAATGATTTTCACTTGGTACACAACCAAGTTGGTGATGCTCCCAGGCCTTATTTGGTGATGAATTCCTGTATCATCAGTCCTCCAGTTGATTTTCCAATAAAAGCACCAGCACCATTGAGTGTGATGAATTATTCGCCTTTAGGTGTAGGTTCAGCCAAATACAATGAAGCTACAGGTCAATCTGGGAATTTGACGGACAAGTTCCCCGTTGGCGGTGGGTTTATTGAGCCGTATGCGATGGGCGGATCTTCCCCTATTCATGCACCTGAAGTGATTGACAAGACACTTTCTTTAGCGGAAGTCAGATTGTCAGAGCATCACCGTTTCCGTTTAGCGGATGCGGTGGGTACGAGTAGTGCTGCCTTTGCTGTTACAATTGCTCAAAGTGAAAGGGACGAAATCGTGACTGATTTATTAGCCTTGGGGTCCATCATTCCTCGTGAAGAGTATTGGTCGCCAGGTGCAGAGGGCACACTGGCCAGGGAGTACGGTTTTGGGGATGGTGGCAGCTTGGAAAACTTTGGGGTGTTAAGTTTACTCCAACGGGATGTAGACAGGCTAGTGGTATTTGTGAATACGGACACACCAATCGATATTACTCACCAAGAAGGAGACCCTGTTTCCAATACAGAAGTGATAGATTATGATTTTTATTCCCTTTTCGGGAATTTCACCTACGGTAACCATACCCGAAACCACGTTTTTTCGAAAGATGATTTTTATGAAATTTTTGGACAGTTCAAAAAATGTATAGCGGACGGAACAACTGTGATGGCTCGCACCAATACCACAACAATACCCAATAAGTGGTGGGGGATAAAGGCAAAAGAAGTGGAAATTCTTTGGTTTTACAATGAATCTGTTCCCGTTTGGGAAGAAAAGCTCAGTGAAGAAATTCAACGAGAAATTGACGAATGTAGCAGAGGTGATTTCCCTGACTTTCCGCTGTACAAAACCGAATTTCCAGAAAAGTTGCCCTTTGTTGTTGAGCTTTCACCCGCTATGGCCAAATTGCTCTATGAGTTGCAGTATTACAATGTCTCCATTAATGAAAAGGAGTTTGATTTTCTGAGACAGTAGCTTGTTTTCAGGAGCTGGCGTACCACCATCAAGGAGGTAGTCCAGCTCTTGTTGTTGTTTTTTAGGCAAAAGTTTGTTCTTTTTACCAGCATTGTTTACTATTGATAAGTAATCAATCACTTTTGCATTGACCACAAAGAAAGAACGTATTATGGAAGCGGCCTTGGAGTTGTTTGCTAAACAGGGCTTTGCTGCTACTTCAACCAATGCGATCGCCAAGAAAGCTGGGGTGTCAGAAGGGCTGCTGTTTAAGCATTTTGGCAATAAGCAGGGTTTATTGGAAGCCTTACTCAAAGAAGGGGAGGAGCGAGTTGTCGTGCTTACCTTGCCAATAACCTCTGAAGAAGACCCGCTGGAAGCGCTGCGTAAATACATTGAGCTACCTTTCAATATGCCGGAAGAAGCCTATAATTTTTGGCGCCTGATATTCCAATTGAAATGGAATATCAATTACGACCACAAGAAGAAGATGAAACCTATGAGGGATAAATTGATAACTGTATTTACAGGTTTGGGCAAAAATGACCCTGAACTGGAGACAGAAATGTTGATGCAGCTTATTGACAGTGCTTCTATTGGCTTGTTGCAGGGAACGCTAAAAGAGCCTACTGTATACCGAGATTTTTTACTGAATAAATACCTCGAATAAATGAAGATTACGCTGTTGGACAGCTTCAGTTTATACAAAGCTATAGGCCCAATAAATCAGAAGCAGCTGTATAGGTAACCGTATAGCGGTAGGCCAAATCATTTTATTCTTTTTCAATGACTTTTGGAAATGGTAAACATTAGCCGGAAATACAGCAATTAGCAGTAAAATAATCCCGACAGCTGCACAGATAACAATAAGATTTAATGTTCTATTTCTTTAGTAAACTGCTCGCCTTTTTAATTCGCCCTTCTGTTTGGGTGATGCTATTATTGCTGTTGGCTATCTGGAAGTATCAGAGGAATGGACGTAAATACCTGGTTGCGGCTTTTTCAATATTTATGATATTGGGGAACAATGCTTTACTACAACTTACTTTGCGATGGTGGGAACCTCTTCCCGTAGAATTGACAAAAAGTTATTCCCAAGCTGTTGTTCTCGGAGGGTATTTGAGTGAAAACACTTTACGTAAAAATGCATTGCCTGAGTTTGGTGAACGTGCAGAAAGACTTACTCATGCTTTGGCTTTGTACCAGGAAGGGAAAGTAAAGAATTTGATTTTTTCAGGTGGTTCTGGTGGAATTCTACACGAACAGATCGCCGAAGCAACGGTAGTGAAATCATTTGTTCAGCAACTAGGCTACCCAATCAGTGATTTTATCTTTGAAGATGAAGCCATTAATACCCACGAGAACGCCACTAAAAGTGTCGCCTTTATTGATAAAGACGAACCTGTGGTTTTGATTACTTCTGCTTGGCATATGTATCGTTCGATAGCCTGTTTTAATAAAGAGGGCATTGAAGTAATTCCTTACCCTGTAGACTACATGCAGTCGCTCAGTCCGTTATATCCTACTGATTATTTCCTGCCGAAACCTGCTGTGCTCTGGCATTGGGAGATATTAATAAAAGAGTGGGTAGGCTTGTTAATTTATAAAATGAAAGGGTACATATAGTCCGTTTTAAAGATGGCACTACTTCACCTCTTTAGCTAATTCTGTTTACATTTTGTAGGTCAATACTATTCCGGCCCGATCACTACATGCCACAGCTTGGCCTCCCAACTCGTCACAAGACCTGCCTTATAATAAGGATCATTAAGTACAAAGTGCGCCACCTCTTGTTTGTTGCCCACTTTGAAAAGGAGCCCGGCTTCTTTTCCATCGTCAAATGCTCCCCCCATGAAAAAAGCGTCCTTGACTTGTGCTTCTTTTACGTGCTTGAAATGGTCGGCCCGATAAGCCTCACGTGCTTCCAGGTAATTATCGACCAGTTGATAGATGAGCAAATACCACATAGTTTAGGATTTGTTTCGAAGATTGTAAATATGACGTTGCATCCCCTTATTTTTAAAAAACCTTAAATGTCCTTATAATCCCTTACATGGTTCAAAAAAACTTATGTGCCTTAAGTGGTTAAAAAGAAGAACCCTTAGGTGGTTTAAAACAAAAAAGCCCGTTCCGAAGAACAGGCTTTAAGTCGGGATGACAGGATTTGAANNAGTCTTGCAAAAAGGTTTCAGCCTATTTTTAAGTCCTTCCCAGTCAAGAGAGTACACCTTCGACCGGAGACCACTAAAGAATTCCCGAAAAGCTGACCCAGATCTCTTAAACTTTTGGAAAAAAACACTATATCTCTTTAGGAGAAAGCGCAAGCATCGCGGAATGGAACAATAGATCGGGGAGATTCAACGCTAAAGCCGATTTATACGAAGAAAAAAATGCCAAACTCCGAAAGATAGAACATCGTGCCAGGGAGATACTTAATGAAATGGAAACGTTCTCCTTTCCACTTTTTAAAAAGAAATTTTTCAACGAAGAGCAAGCTCCTAGCAAACTGGGTAAATTCTTGCGTATGTACGCTCAGGAGTTTAAAGACAAGGGTAAGTTTGGTAACGCCACAAAGTACCAACAGCTATGGAACATCCTGCAACAGTTTAAGAAAAATGCCAAAGACATCACTTTTCAAGACATCGAGTATAATTTTCTCAATGCCTTTGAAATTTTCTTAGCCAAGCGTGGTATCAAAGGCAGTACGATTCACTTCTACATGAGACAACTGAGAGCTACGGTCAACGAAGCGATTCGTAGAGGCATAGTAAGTAAAGAAGCTTATCCGTTTGCGACACAGTTCAATAAGAGCGGATACTCCTTCGCTCATCTTAAAGGCGACTACAATCCTAAGCCTTTAACGCTTGTTGAGGTCGATAAACTTAAGCATTTCCCCTATAACGACTATCCTCAATACCAGCACAGCTATGACATTTTTATGTTCTTACTAAGAGGTAGAGGCTTAAACTTTGTTGATGCGGCACAACTTACGCGAGATAATATCATTGATGGTCGCCTTAAGTACGTCAGACAGAAAACGGGCAAGATGTACTCCATAGCTATCTCACCAGAAATGTGGGAGATCATCAATAGGTACCAGGGGAGTAAATATATCTTCCCGATCATGGATACGGCTTCTAAGGACGCTTCGGCTAGGTACCATCACGTTATTAGGACACTCAAAGTATTCAATGCCCAGTTGAAACATATCGGGATGGTCTGCGGTATCGAAAAATCTATTTCCTCGTATACCGCCAGATATACCTACACGAATATCCTGGTAAAAAACAATGTAGGTGTGCCAATCATCCAACAAGCACTTGGTCACTCCTCTATTGCTACCACGCAACATTATATTCAGAAGTTTTCGGATTCTGAGGTAGATAAGGTGGATGCGTTGATATAGATTGTATTAGCTTTTTCTTTGAGATACTGATAGGGCATAATACTGTAAATGAGTTCTTGCGTGAGGTTGAGCAATCCTCTGTTTATGGTGTGAGTTTAAATGTAAGATGGTCTTGAATTTCCTATTCAGCACTTTATGATGCTAATGCTTACATCGGACTGAGAGTCCGTGCGTTGATGATAGTAAGGGGGAATACAAAAGAGTATTTGCCCCTTACTGATATATACTGCCCTAGTGTTTTACTGGGGTAGTTTTTTTTGTGCTTACATTCTAAGCATTCTTTTAAGGCCTGAATACACCAGCTAGCAGTCATACTATTTGAAATATCCCAGCCCAAGATGTACCTGGAGTATAAGTCCATAATGGCAAATAAGTAAAAATATGGCAACTATTGTAAGACAAGCGAAAAAGATACTACTCATGATATGGCATATTAATCACATTATTTCAGTACTATGATCCCAGTGGCCAAATAGCAATTTACATGAAATACATATTTCACCTTAAACATCGAATATGCCTTTCATATATACAATAAAAAGATGTTCCATCAAACAAAATAGACAATCTTTAGTTGGTCTCATTTCAAAAAAAGAGCACACTGACAAACAGCGTACCCTCTCCCTTTCTATCGGTCAAGGGTTCCGGCGAGCATTTTCAGATTTATCAAATGGATGCCAGCTGAATGGGTATTTCTCAAAAGCTCGTCCACAAAAACTAACCCTATGTACACAAATTGAAGACTAGTGAAGTTATGCGAGGAGTCAAAGATTTTTGTTATCACAAAAATCTCCCCTCGAAAAAATAAGGAGAGTAATGAGTAGCCATACTCACTTTTGCATCTAGCATCCTCTTCCATCAACGCACGGACATAGGTAAACATTAAAAATACTTCTCTAACAACCGCTAACTAAACACAAAACAACCGCAACTTTGCTTATCCTGCCATGCTAGGCGGTTGTCACTATATTTCAAAGCTTGTCGAGGTAGGGCTATTTTAAAAAAAAATAAAACACGATCATTGTATGTTTTCAGATGGATTTTTATTGTGTGATGCACCCCTCTTAGTAAGTGTGTATTGTAAAATGGTTTTATGTTTGTTCGTTAAGACAGAATCCTACTTGTGCCTCTTTCTTTCGGTACCTATAAAATTATTGGATACGATTTTGGGTACTATTACACAGTATATTTTAGAAGCTGATAATCACTCGTCAGCTTCTTTTTTTATGCACACGACAATCAACGAAATCAAAACTTGACAAACCACTAGTAAGGCAGTTGGATCAATACTTGTGTGCCTCCACCACGTCTATTATTAATAGTAAGATTTGATTTTTTTCCAAACAATAAGACCATTCGTTCCTGTGTGATTTTTAACGCCAGAGAAGTTTTGCTACTTTTTTGTGATGCTGTGTTTCCTAATTCCAATTGATCAAATCCTACACCATTATCCGCAATTTCAAGTAGTACACCATTCTCTTTTTTTACAATAGAAACCTCTACCTTCCCATCGATCATTTGACTGATTTTTCCGTGCTTTAGTGCATTCTCCACGAAGGGTTGAATTAGCATGGAAGGCAACTTATAGTCCGCTAAACCAGGCTGTAAATGGATAGAATATTCAAATTTGTGCTCATGTACTAATTGCTGGAGTTCAAGGTAGTTTTTCAAGAAACCGACTTCCTCCTCCAAACTGATTCGGTCTCTTCTGGAAAACTCCAGGGTTTCTCTGAACAAACCTCCGAGAATACCGAGATAATGGACGGCCCTGTCAGGATGAGCCTCGAAAAGATAAGCCTGAATAGAAGTGAGGATATTAAAGAAAAAGTGAGGATTCATCTGCAACTGATAAATACGCTTCTCTAGTTGTTTTACTTCCTCTTTTTGTCGGTTATTCTTCTTGTGAATCCATAGCATGATAAATAAAGCAATTACTATAAATACTACCACTAACAAAATCATTTGCGTCCGCAAAGCGGCACTTTGCTGTTCGGCAATTACCTTCTGTTGATTAAGTATTGTGGTTTCTGCTAGTTGAAACTGTTGTGTTTGTTTCTCCAGTTTTAGTTGGTCTTTCTGAGTTTGGATACTATCCCTTAGTGCGGTTGCTGTTTTGAGGAAGGCCAATGCCTCTTCATAGCTGCCTAGTGCAGTATGTATTTCAGAGAATAATGTATAATTATCTGCCTGCGCTAGAAGAGTTAAAGAAGGCTTGTAGACCGTGATGTTTTGAGCGATTAGTGATTTCGCTTTGGCATATTCGTTCTCCTTTATGTAAGTATTAGCAATACCGAAATTCATTTTTGAAATTCTCATCGTATCTCCGACCGCTTCAGCAAATACGATTCCTTTTTGAAAAGCTTCTCTGGCTTTAGTATATTTCCCCATTTCCTGGTAAGTTGCACCAATGTTCCCTATAATTACAGCACAATTTTGTGGACGATTGCCAGCTAATTCTATAATATAGGCTTTTTCAAACGAGGTTAGTGCGTCTTCATAACATCCCAACATCTGGTAGGAGACCCCCGTATTCATTAAAGGAAGGGAGGTCATTTCCTGAAGACCCAATGAATCAAATATGGATATTGCCCTTTCGAAATAGAAGATACTCTCCGTAAGTTCTTTTAGCTTATTTGAATAGGCCCCGAGGTTTAAATAAGTACGAGCTATCTGCTCTGACAAATTAGCTTCCCTGGCATGTATTAATGACTTCTTGGCCCACAGAATAGCTTCGTCTAAACGATTGTTATCATACAGTATATTGGCTAGCTGGTGTTCTACTTTTGCTAAAGCCTCAGTGTCTAGTGTCTTTACTGCTTCCTCTATCTCTTTTTCAGCATTTGATATTAAACGTTCTGTCTCCATAACTCCACTGTAAGTAATAGCTTGGCCGCCTTCTTGAGGCGACTGGCCTAGTAATAATTGAAAAGCAATACAATAGGCGAGAAGGAGGTATCCTTTTTTTGAAAATTTCATGTGCATACAATTTTACGGGGATTCAATAACATGATATACTGCGCTAGAACAAAGAGAACTGCACAATATTAACTATAGTATCACCTGCCAATGCAGTGATATTAGTAATCAAAAATCCTTTACTTTTAGGGGTATAGCCTTGTCAGGACTATTACAATGCTCAGTTAATATATGGCTTGCTTGTCGGGAATACAATTTTTTAGCAAAACTATTTTTATCATTTTTGTATAATACATCACCAGAATGAACAGTGATGTATGTGTTGTTTTATAGTGTTTGTTATGGTAGGTGGTTGTGATAAGCCCCGAAAAAACTTATCACAGCTGCCTATTCCTTGTAAATACCAGTGTGCTAAAGAATTTTCATGTGATTTTCGGAGGTAAGGCACTCACCTAATTGTGTACTTACCTCTTTTTTGCAGGCACTACATTTTTTAAAATTCTATTGAAATCGTTGTTTGGACAAGGTAGCATTAGGGGTAGAATGGGCTACTCTTTGACATGGTTTACCTTCGCTGCTACTACGTGGTGAGTTTAAGTGCCTCATTATTAACAACCTGAGCCGCATAAACCTCACCGTACATAGCCAAAAGGATATTGTGACCTTCCTATTTCATTAAGCGAAGTTGTTCTAAGAATAATTTGCGGTAAGCATAGCCTATAGGAAGTAATTCGTTTCCAATCTTTATTTTATCCTCCTTGGTGAGGATACTGTCAATTGAACCAATATTAATAAGGTATTTCTTATGGCAGCGCAAAAATCGTGGGTTTAGTTCCTGGCTTAGTACTTTGAGTTGAACATTGGTCGGATAATTTCTGTTGCCCACCCGAGCATAGGTGAACTTGTTTTCAGCATAGAAATAGTCAATGTCTTCCAGCTTAATAGCTTTATAAGTGTCACCTATCTTGAAAAATATTTCTAATGCCTTACTTTTAGATTGCTGCTTGGCAATCGTCGAAGGTAGTTTTACCAAAGAACTTGGCCTTTTTCTAGGCGGGGAAATAGGGTGAGTATCACTTTGTAAAAAAAACAACTCAATAGCCTGCCTCAGTTTTAATCGAGAGACCTCCTTATCCATAAAACCGTTTGGACGAATACATTTAACTTGTTCATAAAAATCTTCCTGATAATGGGCCGTTAAAAAGAAAATGGGAATCCGTGCGTTTTGCTTGCGAATAAACCGAGCAACATCTATTCCCGTTTTTAGGCCATCCTTGAGATCTATGTCTAGAAAGCATAAATCTGGTTTAAACCGCTGATATTGACCAATTCCACTTTGGTAACTCGTTGCCTTTATTATTTTTTGTACCCCTAATTGCTTAAAGAGTATTTCTAATAATTGCAAATAGGAAGGATCATCATCTACCAACAGTAGCGTTAAGCTTGAAAATTCCGTCTCCATTTTTTTGTCGTGTTGTCTTATACAATTGCCGGTATCACCTACTATTTTTACATAAAAGCTTGTTTGGTAGGCCCTGATTTGCGGCTACTTCGTGATAGTCGATCTAGTAAACTTCTTCTGATTGAGGCTCAAGGAAAGAGTTAGCCATAACTAACCAGGCGCTGCTTGGTAGAATCCCGCTGCGAGCATCCTGTCAAGGCAGAAATGATACTCTCTGAAGGGAAATTAACAATGTAGTCAGCTTGATCGCGTAAATTGCGATCAATTGACCAGCAACTCCAAGGTTGCAAGACGATAATTGGTTTGTCTAAAAAAAGAGCAGAACCAATTTCTCTATCCACCCAGCATTGATAGCTAGAATGATGGTACCGGTCAGCCATTACTAAATAACATGCTGATGTAGACATCAAGTCCTTGGCATTAACCCTGAAGTAATGTTGCTTTTCTTTCTTTCGCCAATCAGATGGAGGTGCTGGCACCGTAACGGCTGTAAAAGCGAAATTTTTAGTTGCCAAATAATCTAGGAGCACTTCTTTTCGACCTAAATCCTGAAAGTTGCAACTCAAGTAAAGTTGTAAGGAGGGGACTTCCATGTGAATTCTGTTTGGGTATTGCAAAAAAGGTTGTTTTTCTCATATCATTACAGTGTTACCAACAGGCTCTAAATTGTACCTGATAAAAGACATAAACAACCCAACCTTATTGGAGTAATAATAGAGGGAAATACCCAAATATGTTCTGTTTGTATAACTCAGATTAATTGCCGCCAGGTTTATTTCTATTCTCGTCGCCTGGGGAGTAATAAACGTAGAGACTAAACTAGTCCTTAATGTGTGTCTACCTATAAAGTAGGCATAAGCAGCAATGAAACCTCTGTGCGTGCTATCAGTATGGTTATGTCAAGACACACTTTTTTAACCGTTTGGTTAATAATAAAATCAAAGATTACGCATCTTTAGTAAAAATAGTGTAAAAGCCTCCTTCTTTCGGCTGGCTACGGGGAGCCGCTCTCCTGAAGATAATACGATGTACATCTCCCCGGTTTTGTGAAAACTTTGCATATAACGGCAGTTGAGCAAATAAGACTTGTGAATGCGAAAAAAAAGAAAACCATTTAGAATTTCCTCTACCGCTTTTAGTGTCTTGGAGATCACAATTTTTCGCTCATCCTTTAAAAAAAAAGTACTATAACCCGCCTCCGAATGACAATATACAATATCATCCACTACAATCAAGTGAAAAGAAGTGGCAGTCCGTAGTACCAAACGATCATCGGATAATTCCAATTCAGCCTCCCCTTCTTTCTCTTTTTGTCGCTGCTGCTCTAATTGTTTGCTCGCTTTTAATACAGCAAGGCGTAAATCAGGTGCCGAAATAGGTTTCAGTAAATAATCCGTAATATCAGCATGAATAGCATGGTAAGCATAAGACTCAAAAGCAGAAATCACGATCACACGAGTAGATGACTCTCCTACCATTTCTAGTAGCTCAAAGCCCATCCCGTCACCTAGCTCCATGTCTAAAAAAAGAATATCCGGCTGTTTATCCTCTAATAATACGATCCCTTCCCGTACTCCTCCCGCCTCAGCAATGATCTTTAATTGAGGGAAATTCTGCCTCAACAGCTGTCTAATCAACTTGCGGATACTACTATTGTCATCAATAATGGCTACAGAGAATGCTTGCATAGGGGCTAATTTGAGCTTAAAGGTAAGCAGTTTTGCAGTTTTGCAGTTAGCAGTTAGCAGTTAGCAGTTAGCAGTTAGCAGTTAGCAGTTAGCAGTTAGCAGTTTTGCAGTTTTGCAGTTAGCAAAACCTGCCTACTGCCCACTGCCCACTGCCCACTGCCCACTGCCTACTCCCTCCCTAAAAAGCGCTCAGGGAAACGAATCATATAACCAATGAGCTTACCTGTTTCGAGCGTGTCGTTTAAAAGTTGCTGATGTTGCTCTTCGCTTATATACTGACAGCGAAGCGCATATTCGAGCCATACTTGTGTCTCGGCATTTTCTGCATCGGCATCGGTAAGTTTGCTAATAAAATGCTTAGGATACCGCCTCTTCCGATAAGCTTCTGCTATTTGAGCCGACACCGAACGCGATGACCTACGGATTTGATCAGTCAAAGCATAGGTCTCAACTTTCGGAAAAGCTTTCGATAACTCAAAAACCTCCATCGCCACGATAACTGACTTCTGATAGGCTAGCAATTGTTCAAAATTCATACTAAAATGTTTTTTTATACAAACATAAAACATTTTACACAGTGTGCAGTTGTCAAACCTACTGCCCACTGCCTACTGAAACCCTGCCTACTGCCCACTGCCTACTGAAACCCTGCCTACTGCTAACTGCCCACTGAAACCTGCCTACTGCTAACTGCCCTATGGTATATACACAACTCATTTTTATTTCGTGATGTATTCAATCTAAAAAGGGGATGGGCATTTTTATAGACAAGCGCCTTGATGAGCGTTACCACAGCATTTGCCAAGCGATGCAGTTTCATCAAAGCATTATCTTGCGTAAGTTAGCCAATAATCGCAATGAGGAGATTGCATTCGGACGATTTTTAAATAACAAATACGTAACACCACGCCAGATGATCAAAGCGAGTTGTAAGCGCACCGCTGAGGTAAGCCGAGGCCGAGATGTTCTATTAATACAAGACACAAGTACAATGGGATTTGGGATGCATTCCAAAATTAATGGTTTGGGACGTATCGGTGATGGCAAGGCCTATGGTTTTTTCTTACATCCGGTCATCAGTGTCGAGGCCCAGAGCGGACATTGCCTTGGTTTGGCCTCCGCCAGTCATTATGATCGTAAAGATCGAGAAGATGAGGTGGAACAGCGCAAGCGTGACCGACTTCGGGAGCCTTTGGCCCAAAAAGAATCTTTCCGGTGGTATGAAGAGATACAACGAGCTTTAAGTTATGGCCGCCTAGCCAACAATTACACGGTCGTAGCAGATCGAGAAGCTTATATTTACGAACTCTTGGTTTTGCTCACAGCCCTGGAGGTAGATTTTGTTATCCGTAGCTCATCTAACCGGCGCGTCCATGATCCAACGGGCGATAAGCTAGCAGATGTGTTGGCAACAAGTTCCGTAAAAGGAGCCTACGAAGTAGCCTTGCCGGCTACTGACAAACGAAGTTCTCATACGGCTCAACTAGAAGTCAAATGGGTGAAAAGCCATATTGCCAAACCACGATCTGGTACAGGAACTAAACACTTAGCTGCTGAACAAGCCGTAACGGCTATAGAGGTACGCGAAAACCCAGCTAGCGTGGTTGGTAAAGAGAAGCCTATTCATTGGCGCTTACTGACTTCTCATGAGATCAACACGCTAAAGATGCCCTACGCATTATTGGCTACTACGTCAATCGTTGGATTATTGAGCAACTCTTTCGTGCCCTAAAAAGAAAGGGCTTCGATATGTATGCGGCTCAAGTCCAAAACGCTCATTCGGTAAAGAACTTAACGGCTTTATGCCTCATTAGTGCCGTACAGGTCATGCAGCTGGTTCAGGCTAGAGAACAACCACAGGGCTTGGCTATTCAAGATGGTTTTGATGAAGTCGATGTCTCAATTATTCAAGGACTGAATCAAAAATTGGAGGGCAATACCGATAAATTGAAAAACCCTCACCCTCCTCAATCTATGGCCTTCGCCAGTTGGGTGGTGGCTCGACTAGGAGGTTGGTCTGGCTACGCTTCTCAAAGGCCACCCGGACCCAAAACAATGTGGGACGGACTTCAAAGGCTGAAAATTATAGCGGAAGGGGTTCAAATGCTAGAGTTAATCAAACTTGAATGAGTTGTGTATATACCATAGCTGCCTACTGCCTACTGCCTACTGTTAGCAAAATTAGATACCCATGAGTACATATTACTCTATGAATTCTAGATTTCGCTAATCGCTAATCGCTAATCGCTAATCGCTAATCGCTAATCGCTAATCGCTAATAGCCAATAGCCAATAGCCAATAGCTTTTAATAACAAAAAACCACGTTCACTCTAATAAAAACCACGTTCACTCTAATAAAAACCACGTTCATCTACAAACACCCCCTCGTTCCCGCCCTCTATAGGTAGCTTTGTTCTGTATAAAATGATTATTACCAAGGGATATTGCTTCAAAGTGATAGGTGATAATCAAAGCTATGCACTAATACACCATCCCCAAATTCTCAGGACCTAAAAAACATCCGTGTACGAGTAAAAGATTGGTTTTACTCGTCTTTTTTGTAAAAAAAACGCCCTTGCTTAGCAAATAGGGGAAGGAAAATGAAGCAATCTATTGCTTTCATTCCTTTTTCAATTGCTGGGTGGGTCATTACTGCGGATATAACAAAAATAATAAACAACAAAATCATTTTTCTCATGAAATCAAAGATTAACCAATTAACCGGCTGCCTGTTGGTCTTATTCGCGTTTATAGCGCTGAGTACTAGCCTGCAAGCCCAAACCGTCATCGGCGGTACCACCCCCGATGCCTCCGCCATGCTCGATGTGCAAAGCACCGACCGTGGCGTTTTAATTCCACGCCTGACCACCATACAGCGCGATGCCGTAGCCTCCCCGGCCACGGGCCTAATGGTTTATAATACCGACGAAAGCTGCATCCAGATCAACCTCGGTACCCCCGGCACCCCCGATTGGCAATGCCTTACCGCCGGAGCCGCTACGGATGTAGACGAATGGGTAGATGGAGATACGATTGGGATTGCTGGTTTGGTGTATGCGCGTCAGGCGATGGCGAATGGCGATACGGTGGTGGTGACAGATAATGGGAGAATGGGGATAGGGATTTCTAATCCTTTTGAAGAACTTACTATTTACGGAAGTGGAACGGACGGCACAGTGGTACATACTGTAAACAATAACTCTAATTCATGGGCAGGTTTAGCTGTAGGAAATGATATAAGCCAAGATAATGGCTATTTTTATAACGCAGGTTCAAACTGGTCAAACGCCTTATTAAGAAACAAAATTGTTGTTGAGGGAACAGCTTCAAGTGATGGAATATTATTAACAACACAATTTAATAACATAGAATTTCAAACAAATGGCTCTTCCTCAGCAGCAGAAATGACGCTACTGCCAAATGGTCATTTGGGTATAGGGTTAACCACCCCATCTAACCGCCTCCACGTCGCCGACACCGCCGACCCCCTCCGCCTGGAAGGCCTACAATCCGGCACCGGCGATGTATTGGTAGCGGATGCTACGGGCGTGGTGAAGACGATGACGGCTGCGGCTTTGGGTGCATCGAGCGAGCCGTGGTTTGGCACGGATGATAATATGGGCGCTACGGATAATACGGAGGATATTTATACGATGGGGAATGTGGGGATAGGGACGAGTGCACCAAATACTACTATGGAAATCCTTTCTGATCAATCTGGAGCTTCTTCGCACCCATACAGAAATGGATTTATGTTGAAATCTGAGGCTGGAAATGTCGGAGGTCGAATAGGTATATGGCAGGCTGCAAATACGGCAATGGCGCCTCCACAATTGATTCTATATTCAGGAAATGGCAGTTTGGATACCCCTACGGCAAAAAAGAATGGAGATTGGCTAGGAGCGATGACAACTACCTCATTTGATGGCACAGACTGGGTTAATAGTGCTTCTATCAGAGTGTATGCAGCAGAAGACTTTACCTCAACTAATTCGGGCACACAAATGGTTTTTAATACTACGTTAAATGGTGCCCATATTGAATTAGAAAGAATGAGAATCGATGAAGCAGGCAATGTCGGCATCGGCACCACATCAGTAAGTGGCAAACTCCACGTTACTGGTTCATTAGATGGAAATGTATCTGGTAGGTTTGAAAACACAAGTGCAACTGCATTTGGCCTCAATGTAAGTAACCCTAATAATACAACAACAAATTATCTTGCTCATTTTCTCAGTGGGGCGACTTCACGAATGTTAATTTTAAACAATGGCAACGTCGGTATCAACACTATAAACCCCACCGAGAAGCTCCACGTAGATGGCAACATCCTCGCCACCGGCACCATCACGCCTGACTACGTCTTCCAGCAATACTATGAAGGTACCTCTACCCTCAAGGAAGACTACCGCATGATGAGCCTGGAAGAGATCGAAGCCTTCACGCGCGAGCATAAGCACCTGCCGGGTGTGCCTTCTGCACTGGAAGTGGAAGAGAAAGGCGGCATCGTGCTGAACAAGCAATCTGAAGTACAGCTCGAAAAAAT
The DNA here is from genome assembly GCF_050633125.1 of Lewinella sp. Taxonomy (NCBI): domain Bacteria; kingdom Pseudomonadati; phylum Bacteroidota; class Saprospiria; order Saprospirales; family Lewinellaceae; genus Lewinella; species Lewinella sp. Next base: position 6,482 of record NZ_JBOEFX010000114.1, on the reverse strand, counting down.
TGAAGAACTCTACCTTCATACCATCGAGCAGAACAAGCAGATTAAGGCTTTGGAAGAGGAGAATGCGGGACTGAAAGAGCGCCTGGAGCGGATTGAGAAACTGTTGTTGGACGATAAGGAATAGATTGGCTGTTGGCTGTTGGCTGTTGGCTGTTGGCTGTTGGCAAAAAAGCTAAAAGCCAATAGCTAACAACTAACAGCCAAAAGCCCGTACAACGGGCGAGCCAACCGCCAACCGCCACATTAAACACAAAGAACTCAGCAAAGCATGCGCAACTTCCGAAACCTCGAAATCTGGAAACTTGGCTTATCAATTGTGCAAGATATCTATCTCCTATGCGGCACCTTTCCAAAAGAGGAAAAATACGGCCTCATATCACAAATGACGAGAGCAGCGGTATCCGTACCTTCTAATATTGCAGAAGGTTGTAGCAGAAAAAGTGAAAAAGAATACAGCCGGTTTCTTGAAATAGCAATGGGTTCCTTATTCGAGTTGGAAACACAATTGATTATTGCGCATAAGTTGGAATTTGCTAAAGCAATAGAATATGATCACATCTTGGCAAGAATAAACAGTTGCCAGAGAATGGTCAATGGCTTGATGCAAAAACTGAATTAGTTGAAAAGGCGATTGGCTGTTAGCTGTTAGCGATTAGCAAAAAAAGCCAAAAGCCAATAGCCCGTGCAACGGGCGAGCCAACAGCCAACAGCAAGCGAAGCGCCGCGAGCCAAAAAAAAGCAACCATCAAAACATTAACCACCATACTAACCTTCCTCCTGCTCGGGCAAACCGTAGATGCACAAGCATTGCTGGATGCCACGCAGCGTGCCAAGTTGGGAGTAGTGCTCGTCAACAAAGACGAAACGATGACGTACACGCAGGCCAGTCCGGCACCTTATTATAAGGAAGAGACGCTGGCCCTGCTGGGTGTGAACTGGTGGTACGATTACCTGGCCGAAGCCCCCCTTGTAGTTAATTTTTCGGCACAGGAGGATCGTAAGCTGTTTGGCCATTGGCGGCTCACGGCAGCTAAGACGGCAGCTAGTATTTCGACGGAGGCAGCAGCGGCCAAAGCAGCCTATGGTAGTGGCGGCCCGGTATATTGGTATCTATCCAATGAACCGAACAATGCGGCCCAGTCGAATACTGCTGCTGTTGATTTTGCACCCTTGTACAAGAAGTACCGGGATGCGATACTGGCTGGTGATCCGGATGCCAAAATTGTGGGGCCGGCTTTGGTTTGGTGGGATGAAGGGCACATCTACTCAGATTTTCCCGGCGTCACCGCCTGGTTACACAGCGTAGGCCACAGCTACGGTAAGGAATGGTACGAAGCTTTTCGGGCCGAATACTTTAGCCTTTACGGGCTATACCCACCGATGGATGTCTTCAATATCCATCTCTACGATTTTCACCTGCTGGGTGCCAGTCGTACAGGCGTGGAAGTGACTGCCATCATGGACGAATACCACGATGTAGAAGCTGATCTGCTCACTTGGCCGGAAACGGCAGGCTTGCCGATCTGGGTGACAGAGCTGGGTATTCCCAACTTCAATAACGTTACCCTCACGGATAATCAGCGGGTTGATTTTCTGCATCAGGTACTGGATACGCTCAGTGGCCAAACGGAAGTGGAGCGTATCTTTTGGTTCCTGGTACACCGCGATTTTGCGGGCCTGGAATGGGGCGAAACCAGCGAGCTGCTGGCCAGCCCCGATGTGCTCAATGTATTAGGCGCACAATTTCGTGGCCTGGCCAAAGGGCATTACGCGGTGAGTACTACTGCCGATACTCCTGATGCCAACCCTGGTGATGGTATTTGCAACGACGGCACCGGCCATTGCAGCCTACGGGCAGCTATCGAGGAAGCGAATACGAGTGCAGGCATGGATACGATTGGCTTTTACTTCCCGACAGGGCATACCAGCCATTCCGATCCTGACGGTACCGCAGGTACTGGTGATGAGTATTACCATCTCCTACTGGGAGGAACACCTCTGCCGGCTTTGCAGCAGCCCTTGTTTATCAATGGCTTGCTACAACCAGATGCTTCCTGCGGAGGCAACACGATTACGACTACCCTGCCGGGCGGCGAAGGCAGAAAGATAGCAGGGGTGAACATACTACTTGATTTTGGTGGCCTTGCGGCAGGAACGCCTGTTTTTAGCGCTACCAATAGCAATGCAGAACTATGGCTACAAGGTGTACAATTGCTGAATAGTCCGACGCGGCAATTGCTTACAGGGGGCAAAACAAGAATAGGATGCTCCTTTTTTTGGACGACGAATTGAAGGCTATTAGCGATTAGCTGTTGGCCGTTAGCAAAAAAGCCAAAAGCCCGTGCAACGGGCGAGCCAACAGCCAACAGCTCGTGCAACGAGCGAGCTAAAAGCTAACAGCCAAAAAAATAAACAAAAAAATGAAAAATATACTATTACAAACCATCCTTCTGCTCACCCTTTTCAGCACGGCTTGCGCGCAACAACCAAATGCTGAGGTGTACCAGAAGATGTACGAAAGTGCCACCAATTATGGTGATTGGTCTACGGCTACCGTTGCTTTGCACGGCCTGTTGGCTTTGGATGGCGAGCAAGAGCTCGGCAGTTGGAAAGACTCTCTGGCCTACGTTTACCTCAATATGAATGGCTACGGTGCTTCTGAAAAGCTATGTTCTGAGATTTTGGCTGATCAGCCAGATAATGTAGGTATCAGAGAGGTAAGGGCCGTAAGCCGCCGCAATCTCGGCTTGGTAAAAGGCGCGATGGCCGACTATGAAACACTGTTGCTGGAAACCAGTAACCCTTTCTGTGCCTACTACCTGGCTGAACTGCAAATGGGACAGGATAGCCTGGCACAGGCACTTAAAACCCTACAAATTGCAGAACGCTTAGACGTAAAAGAGACCGACTGGGTACAGCTACCTGTGACCAAAACCCAGTACCAGGCAGTGCCATTGCGGGCAGCCGTGTATCACATTAAAGGGCTAGTTCTGCAAAACCTGAACACTGCGGAAAACAAGGAACATGCACTGGCAGCTTACGACAAAGCCATTGAGCTGTTCCCTGATTTTTATCTGGCGAAGAACAATCGGCAAGTATTGGCTGGTCAATAGCTTGGAAGGTAGAGAAGGCTATTGGCGGTTAGCTATTAGCAAAAAAGCCAAAAGCAAGCGCTGCGAGCTAACAGCCAAAAAAAACAAATTATAAATCAAGAATCATGAATAAAAGAATTTTCTTAATGGCCTTGTCGGGATCGCTGTTGCTATCCCTGCAAATGCTGGCCCAAAAAACCGTCACTGGCTGCGAGCTGGTTGGCGGTTTGCAGGCAGAATTGGCTGCCGATTTTACCGTTACGGTAGGTGGCAGTTTCATCAATCAGGGCACCGTTCATTATAAAGGCGTGACCAGCTTCACCAATGACGGCAGCGTGTCGGAAGGTACTGATGGCAGTTGCAATGCGCTCTATGCCTCGCCTTGCACGACAGCCACAGGCGTGGCGGGCGCTAATATCTTTGACAACAGCGTCGCTGCTACTACCATTCAGGGCGCCAATGCCCTGCGGATGTACGCTATCGATATTGATCGTAACATTCAGTTGGATAACGAGTGGCAGGTGGCTAGCAACTTTGCGTTCACCAGCGGTTTGGTCACGACTGATCGTACGGATCTGAGTCATTTTCTTCATTTTATGGATGCTGCTTCGGTAAGCGGTAATGCTGCGGCTACCCACGTAGACGGTTATGCTGCTTACTCGGGCAACGGTGCCTTTACACTACCTATCGGAGACGGCAGCAAGCAGTTACCAGCGGCAGTGGTGGGAGATTGCGCTTCTACGTTTAAAGGAGCTTATTTTTCTACCGATCCCAATGCGGCAACGCTACCAGCGGGTGCGCCATTTGCCACTGCTAATTTCGAAGAATCGCTCACCGCTATTTCAACTGTTGAATACTGGGATGTGGATGGTGCGAGTTCTACGACGATCACCCTGAGTTTCGATGCTACGAGCAACTTGGCGGCTTTGTCAACTAACCTCAGCGGCATCAGTGTCGCAGGTTGGGATGGCACCGAATGGGTTGATTTGGGCAACACGGCATTCACCGGAACGATAGGTGGCGGAGGTACCATCACTTCGGAAGCGGTTATTCCCGATACTTATACGGCTTACACCTTTGCACAACGCAGTGGCCTTTTGCAGGTGAAAGTGATGCTGCAAGGAGCTTTGTTTGCCAGCAGTGGCGGCCTCATGCGCGACGATCTGCGAGCCGGAGGGTATATTCCTCTGGCTGAGCCTTATTCCACTAGTGGTAATGCCCGCTTCGCTGCGGTAGGATCAGGTGGTGGTGAAGTGACGACTACCGGCACACTGAATGCCAACGCCGGCACCCCTGATGCTATTGTTGATTGGGTGTGGGTAGAACTGCGCGATGGCACCAATCCTGCGCTCATCCTTGATACCAAAGCGGCACTGTTACAGCGGGACGGTGATGTGGTAGACGCCAAAGACGGTACTTCTGCTTTGTCTTTTCCTGGTGCCGCAGGCAGCAATTTCTATATCTCGGTAAAGCACCGAAACCACTTGGGTACAATGATAGCCACCCCCGTGATGGTTACACCTACTGGAACCCTGGTTGATTTTATTAGTCTCTCGGCTGCTCAGATATACAATATCCCCGGTTCAACCAATTACGAAGGTGTAGAACGAGCAGTGGAAGGCGGGATCAATGCCCTCTGGGCAGGTAATGCCAATGCCGACAATAAAGTGAAGTACCAGGGAGGAGCCAGCGATAATGGAACGATCCTGGCTGATGTTATCCTGTTTCCGGGTAATACTAGTGATACCTATAATTACGACAATGCCTTCGGCTATTTTTATGGTGATATCAACATGGATGGAAAGGTAAAATACCAGGGGCTAGGTAATGATCCTGTATTTGTCTTTTTGAATGTCCTGTCAAACTACAACAGCCTGAACACGGGGCTTTTATACAATTACGACCTGTTCTTGGAACAGTTGCCATAATTATTAATCAACAACCCATTTGTAATAAAATATTTTGAATAAACACACGCAAATTAAAATTCAATGAAGCATTTTACCTTTTTGGTAGCTTTCCTCTGCTTGATGCTAAGTTCTGTCGCTTTTGCACAGGACATCGAGTTGACCGTACGCTACAACACGACGAGTGCCCGTTATGAGGTGTTCGCCCGCCCGGATGTAAGTAATCCGGCCTATTTTTGGGGACCTTCACAAGTTTCGCTGGTGGTGCCGGCGAGTGTAGCAGATGCTCCCTTTACCGTAACCAGCGTCGCTGCTGGAGCTTGGTTAGATAATTCTCGGGTATACGCTCCGGCGGTAACACCTGGTTTGGATTACCACGGTGTTGGTTCACTAGGGGCACCGATTGCCCTTACTGGAGGAATGGAAACCATGATTTTTCATTTCGTCATTCCTGGTAGCGGTTGTGTAGACGGTATCCGCTTGTATATCAACGGATTCGATCCTCCTTCTTCGGCTCCTGGTATGATGGGGGGCGATTTTTTCAATACCATTTTTGGTATCGGTAATGGCGGCCCGGCAGAAGATTATGTCGGCAACTACGATAATGCTGGTATCGTCTGTGATACGGACGGTGACGGTGTCTTAGACAGTGACGAGATCACGGATATGACCGATCCTAACGATCCCTGTAGCCTGGTATTGGCAAGTGTTAGCCAGAATGCAACCAGCACGGGCGACTGTGATGGTGACGGTGTTACCAATGCGGATGAGATCAATGGTCTTGACGACGATTTCTCTACGCCTGGTGACAATACGGACCCTAACGACCCTTGTGATTACAATCCTGCCGATCAGGGTACGCCGCATGCTGCCTGGAACATGGCGGACTGTGATGATGATGGCAACCCGAACGGCGGTGATCCTGACCCAGCAGTAGCTACAGCTACAGATGATCCAGGTTCAGCCACTCCTGGAATGGCAGGCACGATTGATATCCTTGGTAATGATGACTTCCTGGATAATCTTGACCCTGCTAATGTTGGTACAACTGCTATCACGCAGACTGGTGGCACAGCAGCGGGTACGGTTGTCTTTGATGCTGACACGGGTGAACTGATCTACACGCCGACCTTCGGCGAAGCAGGCATGATGGTAACGGTTATTTATCAAGTATGTAATACAGATCCTGTTCCTGATGTTTGTGCTACGGCAACGGTAACAATTACGGTTACTGACCAAGATAGTGACGGTGACGGTGTGTTAGATTCTGATGAAACCACCGACATGACCGATCCTAATGATCCATGTAGCTTGGTACTTGCGAGTGTCAGCATGAACGCTACAGATATGGGCGATTGTGATGGCGACGGTGTAACCAATGACGATGAAATCAACGGCACCGACGGCGATTTCTCTACACCTGGCGACAATACCGATCCTAACGATCCTTGTGATCTGAATATCGGAGATGTTAGCCTTCCTG
>NZ_JBOEFX010000113.1:0-12579 GCF_050633125.1 Lewinella sp. | reverse complement strand
ACACTTTTTGCAACGGTCTCGGACACCCCTATTTATTTCAACAACAAAACATCCCCGGCGTAATCCACGGTCACTCCGTCGATGAATTCTATTTCGGCAGACCAAACGAAGATATCGCTCCCCAGAATTTCTCCTTGATAGCGACCATCCCAGGCCATGGTATTCGAGTTGGGTAGCAGTTCTTTTGCTTCAAAAAGCAAATTTCCCCAACGATTGAAAACGCGGAAATTTTTAATTAAAACAACTTCCGGTCCACCGAAAACAATCAACTCATCATTGACACCATCGTTGTTAGGACTGAAAACATTGGGGACAAAAACATCACGTACATCTAGGATATTAATGCGGATGGAATCTGTCGTTGTACAATTGTCCACAGAAGTAACAGACAAGGTGTAAGTGATAGGCTGAATGGCCGTCAATGTTGGATTTGGACAATCAATGCAAGATAAGCCATCAATCGGCGACCAGGAAAAACTATCCAAAGGCACGCTTGAAATTGGCCGCAAAGTCAATTGTTCCGCCAATTCAATACTGGTGTCTGCTCCTAAATCAATAATCGGAATAATGCGGGCCTGCAAGGTTCCACCCATCTCCGTTGTACAGCCATTCGCATCCTCTGTCGTCAGGGTGTAGGGGCCTTCTGTGAGGTTGGAATATTCAAGCTGGTCACTAAATACACCACCGTTTAGGGAATGAAGATAAGGAGCAGTGCCCCCTGATATGGACGTAATAATGGCCTGGCCAGTATCATTCCCCCCGCAATCCGGGTCAATAAATTCAGCCGTCATGACTAAAGGTGCAGGCTCTGCCAGCATTAGTGATGCTGCGACGGAACAACCCACAGCATCCGTTATTTGCACCGTATAGGTGCCCGCCGTCAAGCTTTCAATACCTGCGGTTAGGTCACCATTGTCCCAGCTGTATCCATAAGGGCCTACGCCGCCCATTGGCAAAGCCGTAATCATCCCATCGTCGCTATCTGAACAGCTAAGTTCACTAGCAGCTAGTGTTACGCTGAGCAACATAGGCTGTGTTACTTCCTGAATCAAGACAAGATCGTTACCAAAACCATCATTGAGCGTAATGAGGTAAGTACCGGCTTCTAGATTGGTAATATTTGCAGGAGTATTGATAGCGTTCAATGAGCCATTACCAGAAGCGGTGCCTCCTAGTTGCGTCCAATTATAGGAAAACGGTGGAGTACCATCGGTTACGAAAAAATTAAGCTGCCCAGATGACTCTCCACGACAAACCACGGGAACTTCGTCGATTTCTCCTTCTATTTCGCACACAATCAGGCTTAGGTCCAAAATCACTGTACTATCGCAGCCCAGGTAATTTTCAAGTACTGTCGTGTGAATATCCGTAGAGAAATAAGGAATCCCGCCAATAAAGAGACTATCTCCTTCGCAGATATTGGCACTCAATTGTATTTCTGCTGATTCAAAAACGGTAAGGTCTACAATCACCATACTATCACAACCTGCTGCGGTGGGGAAGTTTAATTCGTAAAATCCCTCGTCGCATAACGACAGCGAATCATGGACTACAAAGCACTCTCCTGAACATATTATTTCTTGGAAAAAGGTCGGAGCAATAGACTGCACAAGAATATTTCTACACGTAGGCGGAGCTTCGTCACAAGCATTGCTGATCTGGAGGCACAATTCAAAAACACCGTCCCCTGGCCAAACCACCTCCGCGCTATCCAATGTGCTTATCAGCGTACCATTCAGTCTCCATTCATATTCGGTGCCGCCCATCAGCCCAGGGGTAGTGTAAGTCGTTATCAATTCCGGACAAGATACTTCCGGGCCTTCAATCACAGGTGCTGTGTTTAAAGGAGCAGCCTCCGTGCTTCCTTCTGTAACTTCCAAAGTCCAGTCGCAATTATCACCAAAAGCGCCGTCCATGACTAGATAGTAATATTGGCCAATTACTAGAGGTTCAGTATTACTGATCAACCGTGGAATACCAGGTGAGACTATCGTCGTTGTACCTCCTTCACAGTTGGAAACCCGACGAAAATTGGTGCAATCTATCCCTTCATACAAGCCTATTTCCAAACCAGCGGACATTTGGCAGTTTGAGACCGTAATTCTGATGGTCAAGTCTTCGCTACCTGCAATGAATGCGATCCATTGTGCATTATGGACCACGATGGTGCAAAAATCATCGGGGGCTACTCCAGGGACATTACTTTCATGGCGGCCTGTAAAACCATCAATGTCGCAAATAACACAAGCCTCCTCGCAAGTAGGTGTCATTGCTGGCGGATCATCCATACAGGGAACGGGTTGCAGGAAAACAATCGCGGGATACAAGAATACAAACAGGAAGGAGGAGCATTTTTTCATTAGTCAAGTAGCGTTTATTAGAAAAGAGCCTGACGACTAAGTTAAGTTAAGCCCGTTGAGCAATGAAAAGGGCTAGCACAAGATTAACTTATAGTAGCTTAGTACTATTAATAGCCATTTACACAAAGCTACGGCTTGGCCGCTTATTATACCTGTTATTTTCCATGAAGAACGTCTTCCTGCTTGCTTTATCACTCCTGTCTATCGCTTTCTTCCAGGAAGAAGCTAACGCACAGGCCAGTAATTACCAAGGTGTAGTCCTTGACGCAGACACCCGAGCCCCCTTGGTTTTCGTCAGCATCCAGCGGATGGGCACCATGAAAGGTAGCTACTCTGATGTGGACGGAAACTTTAAAATCAAAGCACTGCCTGGCGACACTTTGCGCTTACGCTACGTGGGTTATGAAGAACGATTTGTGGTGCTAAAGTCACAAAATAATCTCACCCTCACGATGAACACGGCTGGTGTCTCACTGGAAGAAGTGGTCGTTCGCCCAGAAGAAAACCCTGCCTGGCGCATCATCCGAAGGGCGCTCGCTGCTCGGGATCAGCACGATCCCGCCCAAAAAGAAGGCTACTCCTACCAAGCTTATCACAAGACGGTCTTAGGAGTAGATACCCTCGCGGCTCCACCAGCTAAAGTCCGTGAAAAGACAAGGAAGCGTTCTGCCAAACGCGATTCGGCCTTACTTGAAGCAGCTGCCTTACAACAACGCCGCCAAGAACTTTTCACCGACGAAATGCACCTATGGGTAACAGAAACGCGAAGTCAGCACGCTTTTCGAGCCCCTCACCAGCAGAAAGAAATTATTTTAGCTACCCAATCCTCTTTGCCTAATGACTTTACGGGTGGTCTAAATCCCATCAATTTTCAGCCCTTTGGGTTTTACAAGGAAGTGATAAGAATGGAGATGACGGATCAGAATTACGTCAACCCACTGAGTAAAGGCACCTTTCAGCATTATGATTTTCTCTTGTCCGACACCATTATTCACGCGCAAGACACCACCTTTGTCATTGAATTCCGACCTTTGCCCAATAAGTATTTCACGGCATTAAAAGGCGTATTGTACATCCATACAGATGGCTACGCTATTGAGCGGGTGATTGCTGCGCCTGCTGATCCCCGGCAGACCATTCAGTTTAGTATCCAACAGGAAAGTCAACGCATCGAAGGGAGCTGGTTTCCTGTAGTGCTACATGCCGATATTTTTTTTCAGATTGGTCAGGGAGAACTGTTCATCAAGTATGGCTTCCGCAACAGGAGCGTACTCACGGAAGTCTCGTTGAATCCGCCTCCTGCCAGTTTTTTTAATCACTATTTAAAAGAAGTTCAGTCAAATACAGATGGTTTGGACGATAGTCTGCGGTTGTTGCCTCTCCATCCGCGAGAGGCAAATACTTACGCTTATTGGGATTCTTTGCCGGAATTGCGTCCGGCTTATCGTGTGTTAAGTGCTTATAATAGCCTTATACAGGTCGTCAGCAGTGGGCTGTGGAGTGGACGGAAACTAGACCTGGTCGTTCCCGATTTGCTCAACGTAAATGTACGCGAAGGCACCCGATTGGGGCTAGGGCTTAAAACCAGTCCGAAGCTCTGGAAAACAGGCTCCCTTTACGCCTACAGCGGCTATGGCTTTCGTGATCAACAATGGAAATACGGCGGCGCATTGGAGTTGAAAATTTATCCGCAGCGTGACCTGAAACTACGCCTTAGTTACCGCAATGACCTGATCGCCCCAGGGAGCATTGATTATCTTTCTAGTGTCAACAATCCTTGGGCCAACTGGTCGGCTAGAAATCTGATTCTTGAGCGACTAGATAACCAGGAGCAAATACGCGTAGACCTGATTTATCGCCCCCACGGAAGCGTTCAACTCAACTTTTATGCCCAAAAGGAGGAACGAAAACTTAGCTATACCTATGCTTTCGGAGTTGTCCCCGCAGAAGCGCCTTTGTATTACCAAACAGAAGAATACGGCACGCGCCTGCGCTGGGCACCTCGTGAACGCTTGGTCAAGATGGAGCAACTTGAAGCTATTTTGTACCCCGTTTTTCCTATCCTCGATTTCACGATGGCTCACCTGGCGGTAGATGATTTTACCGCTCAGCGGTTCACTGCCCGCCTGCAACACGAACAACGTTGGAAGTTTATGGGGATGACGGAAATCACGCTGGAAACAGGCTGGCTTAGCAAAGCATTGCCTTATCCCTATTTGTTTCAAGCCCCGGGGAATAGCCAAAATGGAATCACAGGTAACGGCCTTTTTAATACTGCTGGTGTTACGGAATTTGCGCAAGAAAAATTTGCTTACCTCTTTTTTACTCACCGCTTCGGTACCTTACTCGGCCGATTGAAAACTCCTTATTTTCGCCCCGAGCTACGACTCATGCAACAGCTGGGCTGGGGGAAGCTGTCAATGGCCTCACAACACCAAGGGCTTGACTTTCAGGATATGCGTCGTGGCTATCTGGAATCAGGTGCCGGTCTCGACAATATCCTCCGGATTCCTTATTTCAAGACAGTCTATATTGGCCTGGGGGCAAGCGTATGGTATCGCTGGGGTGCTTATCATTTACCTGCTTTCAAGGACAATGTGCGGGTGCAGTTTACGGTGAATATTTCGGTGTAGGGTGTTCGTTCCGATGCATCGGAACTCACGGTTATTACTAGTCGGGAGGCTATTTTCTAAAAATCGTCACTCCGCTCGCTGGTTAGTTGGTTCAAGTCGGTTGCTGTTGGATCAACGTAGATATTGTCCCACAGCAGCGTATTATCACTCATAAGGTAGAAAATACGATAGTAGCCAGGGGGGAAGTTATCTAAATTAAGGGCAAAGTTCGACAGATTGACTGTATTGGTCTGAACGACTGTTAGCGCCGCTACTTCATCAGGAGAGTAGGTCGCGTTGTTAAGTAATATGTTGTAATCAATATCGGCATATTCCGTGTTTTTGGTAGCCGAAAAAATCCAGTATTGCTTAACGCTTAATCCACTTCCACCAAAGTAAATGACATTTGCTTGTCCAATGGCTGGGTTGGGGTAAAAGTCAACTTCTCCGGAAAAAACATTGGGGTTGCCATAGCTTCCAATTGGCGATCCGTTGGTGTCTCGGACGTTGATACCGGTTACGATCTCGAGCTGCAATTCAGCTTCATAAGGGTCGGGCGTCATTGTTTCATCATCTTCGCAGGCGGCAAATAATAGCACCAATAAAAATAGCGGAAAAAGATTTTTCATAGGGATGGTTTTGAGTTCAGGGGATAACGTATGAATAGTCTAAAGCGTTGTGTCAGATGGCATTAAAATGTTTTGCCGAGCCTCTTGGAGCTTGTTTGATGCGAAGTCAGGTTCGTCAATCTTTGGTTTTTAGCCATATTGAGTGCCAAGCAAGCCCTAGGTGTTTCAATCTCTATGCTTTCTACTCACAAGGGCGCGAAGCACACCTGATATCTATATACTGTCTTTGGTAAAGCTTATTTCTTTCTCCTGATCACCTTTTCCACCGCGCTACGATCCAATAAGCCAAGGATGCGACCATAATGATCGAGAACAGGGAAGGCGAATAACTGGTGCTCGTCTAGTTTTTCGGCAGCGCGCAGAAGGCTTTCTTCAGGATGCAGGCCTTCCCATTTCGCTTGCCCTACCAGCGTAGTGATGGCATTATCGGCGTACTCATCCAGGTCTTTGGTTAGTAACGATTGTTTGTTGGTGATGCCGTGAGGTTGTTGCCACTGATCCAGCAGCAGAATGGGCTGGTCGGGCCACGGAGCAACCTTTACTCTGGCAGCAGCCAGGCTTAGCTGAGGGGAAAGGTAGAGGCGTTGAAAATCTTCGCGCAAATAATCACCGACTACCGCTTTGGAAAGTCGCTCACGACGGCGTTGAACCTGGATTTCAGAAGCCGCCAAAATAATAATAAACAGGGCACCAATACCAAAAACAATATCTTGAAGATAGATGCCTGCTGCAAGCAGCAAAAGGCCACCCCACATCCCGATTCTCCCCGCAAGGACTGTAGCGCGTGTTCGTGAAAATCGCATACTGAGGATAGCCCTCAACACACGGCCACCATCAAGCGGAAATGCGGGGATAAGATTGAAAGCACCTAGCAATAGATTAAGTGCAAAGAACACCACAACAAGGTATTCCCAAATACTGGCATCAAAGATCACAATATTCCCATTGGGCTGGATGAGCAGCTGCAGGATGAGCAAAAAATCTTCGTTACCGCTATACCAAATGATAGGTGCCATTAGTCCCGCCAAGATAAAGTTGACCGCAGGACCGGCCAGGGCAATACTTATCTCTTCTCGGGGTACTTCGGGCATTTTCTCCAGAAAAGCACCACCGCCAATCGGGTAAAGAACAATTTTTTCTGTATCAATACCCCATCGCCGAGCTACAAGGGCGTGCCCCAATTCGTGCAAAAGCACCGCCAAAAACACCATACTGATCCACACCAAAAGCCACTGGAAATTATCCCAATTGAAACCACGACCAGGCATCCAGCTATCATAAACAAGCCATACACCTACCAACAGGAAACTCCAATGAAATTGAAGAGGTACACCCGCGATACGACCGATTTGTAGACTGGTTTTCATGGGCTTAAAGATGCAACGAATTTTAATAATGGTGGTTGAAAAACAGCTGATAGGTAGATTAAGTTCTCTTTGTTAGGGCAGCTGGCCTCGCCTGGCGGCTGGCCATCGCGCTATTCGCTCTCACCTCCCGGTGGTCGGTACCGCTGCTATCGCTGCTGCTGCTCTCTCCGTTGCGCCGTGTTCCGCTGTTCGCTCCACAACGATTTTGGATAAGTTGGGGCCTGTGGTTTTACCTCCATTAAAGAAACTAAACTGTTCATTAATGTGTGTCTGATGAATAATTGCCGAAATGTATCTACTTGATAACCAGCAATAAAAATCTCTGCGGGCTCTGCGGCTTTGCGCGAGACGCACAATTTTGAACATTCTCCCATTAAATGCTAGTGCGCATGTTAGTTTCCTGCTAGCAGACCTTACATCAGCTCCCGTTAGCTGGTCAGGGGATCAGCGGTATATTAGATTGTAGTTTGGGGACTACAATCCGCCTGTGCTTTTGTGTGTGGATGTTTTACCAATGTGTACCTAGCCAAGGTCAAAAATAAAGAGATAAATGCCCCAGTTATAGGCGCGAAAGGCGGAGCCTGGAGCGCGCCGCACGGAGGAGGAGGCCGAAGGATAGCAGGAAGCGATAGCGACCGGATAGCCTGGTGCCGTAGGGGTGTTTTGCGTAGCAACACCCCTACCGGCATGGCCCATAATTCTAATTTTCGCCGACAGGTAGATAAACGTCACCTTTCAACACACCTCGGCTGATCACGATTTGCTGTACTTCGGAAGTACCTTCGTAAATCTGGGTGATTTTGGCGTCACGCATCAGGCGCTCGACATGGTATTCTTTGACGAAGCCATAGCCACCGTGAATTTGCACTGCTTCTACCGTATGCTTCATGGCTACCTCAGAGGCATAGAGTTTTGCCATAGCACTCGCCTGCGAGTAGTCCATTCCGTTGTCTTTCAGCCAGGCGGCACGGTAGACCATCATTTTGGCAGCTTCGATATCCGTCGCCATTTTGGCCAACTTGAAGGCGATAGCCTGGTGCTGACTGATAGGTTTACCAAAAGCTTCGCGCTCTTTAGAATACGCCAAGGCCAATTCATAAGCACCACCAGCGATTCCCAATGCCTGAGAGGCAATGCCGATACGGCCACCAGAAAGCGTCTTCATAGCGAATTTGAAGCCAAATCCATCCTCGCCAATCCGATTTTCTTTAGGCACTTTTACATCGGTATACATAATGGTATGGGTATCCGAAGAGCGAATGCCCAGCTTGTCTTCTTTGGCTCCTACGACTACGCCATCCCAACTGGTTTCGACAATAAAGGCGTTGATGCCTCGGTGTTTTTTCTCGGGGTTTGTTTGTGCAATCACCAAATGTACGCTGGAAGAACCACCGCTGGTAATCCAGTTTTTGGTGCCATTGAGCAGGTAATGGTCCCCCATGTCTACGGCAGTAGTGCGCTGCATAGTCGCATCGCTACCAGCTTCGGGCTCACTGAGACAGAAAGAACCAATCCATTCACCTGTTGCCAGCTTTGGGAGGTATTTTTGCTTTTGTTCTTCTGTACCAAAAGTTTCAATTCCCCAGCACACCAGAGAGTTGTTTACAGACATTGTGACAGAGCAAGAATTATCTACTTTAGAGATTTCTTCCATTGCTAGCACATAGCTCATGGTGTCCATGCCGCTGCCGCCATATTTGGGGTCGACCATGATACCTAAGAAGCCTAGTTCACCCATTGCGCGAACCTGCTCCTTTGGAAATTCCATTTTACTGTCGCGCTCAATGACTCCAGGCTTGAGTTCTTTTTGAGCGAATTCACGGGCGGCTTCCTTTACTGCCAGTTGTTCTTCCGTTAATGAGAAATTCATAATCGTAACTTTATTCTTGGTTTAATTTGGTCAAACGAGCATCAATGGCTTTCAGGCGTTCTTTCTTTTTCACCACAATTGGATCAATAGCACGCTCTGAACAATCGGTAACGGCACATCGTTCACAGGTTCGGTTAACTTCCCGCATTTGAATCGCCGGATCATTCAGCCACTTTATCTGTTTTTTTACATCTTCATTAATGAGTAGTCCTAGTGTTACACTCACGTTGTGTTTGCCCGTGTTTTTGGTAGTCACCCGGCGGCTATTTTCTGAGATGCCTGGTCGTGCAAGTGTAATACACAGGTATTCATCTTCGGTTCCAATAAAGCGGGACCGTTGAGCTCTTACAATGGTGCTTACGTACTTGCCTTCTTGCTGCATGGCCCCTAGGTCTTGTAACAGAGACAAGCTCACCCAGCGCCGGCAGTAGTGTTCCAGGATGGCATTGCCGTGAGGATGATGCCGCCGACTTAGATGTAGCTCTCGATCTATCTCGAAATGATCTTTTTCGGGATCGTGCAAGAAGCGCAGGAAGAACAATTTAGGCATGTTGAAAAAGCGAGGGATAACATTTGTCAGTCGGTGAAAAAACATCTCCGGACTGGCCTCATAAGACTCCATAATTTGGAGGAATGCCTTGGCGTCCCAGCGTTCCAATGCAAAAAACGATTTCATGTCTCTGACAAAAGCCTGCAAGGGCAAATGCAATGCCACTGAAAAGTACGTAGCGAAAGCATGATTGAGCACCTCCTCAAAAATTCTGGGGCGCAGGATACTGGAAGTATACGAGCGCTCTTTCAGGTTCAACACCTGAAAACCTATCTCCTTACCGTACTGGAAAGCCAGGGCCATAGATGGCAATGTACTATTGAGAATAAGTTTGCGGCTTTTCGGTAAAAAAACAGAACGTACCCCATTCATTTCCGGGTATTCGTCCAGGCCGCCCATGATTAGTTCGTAATCAAAATCGTTCTCTAGAATATCTGCCAGTCGGCTTGGAGGTAAAGGGCGTTTCGTGTTCAGTTGATGCTCTTTGATGAATTGCTCAACTGCTGCTTCTATATTTTCGAAGTAGTTGTTGTTTAATTCCAAGTAGGCACGCAGGGCCGCAAAAAAGAAGTTTTCTTCGCGTAAGGCATAAGACCGCGAAAGCTCAAGTAGGGTAGAGATAAAAGCGCCCACCCTCAAGGGAGCATTAGCGATAATTTCGGCCACTTTCCCCAGCTCTATTCCGAAAAGGTCAAGAGGGAGTTCATTGAGGAAATTAGATTGCAATAATTCCGTAACAGGCGCCAGCTTAGCACCCATTTCTGAACTGCGCAATTGCTTCTCGTCGGCCTCCAGCGCTTGGGCCAATGCTGTGATTTTATCGTCCTTAGGAAATTTCTTTCCTTTCTCTATTTCGTTAAGATAGGAAACGGACATCCCCGTGGCTTTTGCCAATGCTGCGAAACTCAAGCCTTTGTCTTGTCTTAATTGCTTGATTTTCAGCCCGAAAATTATTCGCTGGTGCGGGATTTTTCCATTCATAGTTGACAAAATTACACTCTTTTTAGCGAATATTCGCTAAGCTATAGCAGATTATTTCACCTCTATTTCATTCTAACCACGAATTATCCTTTTCTTTGCGGCAGTCGTGAGAAAAAACTTTAGACAACTTCCTGTAATAAATTTCCAACATGCTTCCTCTCTATCAAAAAAGAGCAGCCGAATTTTCGGCCAGAGCTACTGCGCTACAAGCCCGCTATGAAAAATTGGGATGGGTACGTTTACTATCTTTTCTGGCTTTAGTAGCAGTGATCATTCTAGTCTGGCGGGAAACACCATGGTGGTCAGGGATGTTAACGACGGGGTTGGGGATTTTTGCTTTCGCGCGTCTAGTTCGTTGGCATGGCCGCATCCAGGCAGATGCCCAGCACCAGCAACAATTGGCCCGACTCAATACTGCTGAAGCCCAGGGGCAAAATAACGACTTTAGTGCCTTTTCTGTAGGAACGGACTTTGTGGACCCTCAGCATCCCTACAGTTACGATATGGACTTGTTTGGTCCTTACTCTCTTTTTCAGATGGTCAATCGGGGCAGCACTTCTATTGGGCAAGCGCGTCTTGCAAGCTGGCTGCAAGATCCCTCCACGAATGATGTCATTCTTGAACGACAAGCGGCCGGCCGCGATCTGGCTCAACAATTAGAGTGGCAACATCATCTGCGGGCTTACGGAGCAGCATTGGAAGAAGAAGATGGCCAGATTGATCGTCTCTACGACTGGCTGAAAGAGCCCTTCGTTGTGGAAGAAAATACCTTGCGAAAAGTGGCACTTTGGGTAGCACCGCTCTTGTTTATAGTATCTATGGCGCTGTGGGTGACGGTTTGGCCCTGGTACCAGGCATTACTGCTGCTTATTCCTGCTGGTTTGTGGTTACGGAATAGCCTGGAAGAAATACAAAAAATGCATACCCTGACTGGCCGTGCAGCAGACACCTTGCGGCGTTATGGTCAGTTGATCTCCCATATTGAAACGGCCCAGTTTGAAGCTCCAAAATTAAAATCACTACAAGCGGTGTTTACAGAAGGCGACGTTTCTGCATCACAAGCCATCCATAAATTGGCATACCGGGTGAGTCAGCTAGATGTGCGTTATAATGCTTTTGTTTTCCTTTTGGAGTTTTCTATCGTCTGGGATTTGCAACAGGCTTATCGGATGGATAAATGGAAATTACGCCACCGTGATCGTCTACCTCAATGGTTTGAGGCACTAGCCGAATTGGAAGCGCTCGTGAGTTTTGGTAACCTGACCATGAACCAGCCCGAATGGATATTTCCCACACTTCAAGAAGAACGACAATTACACGCTGAGGCACTGGGCCATCCGCTACTCCCCAATGACAAACGGGTAACGAATGACATCAGTATGCCCACTGCGGGCCATATGCACCTCTTGACAGGTTCTAACATGGCAGGTAAAAGCACTTGGCTGAGGACGGTAGGGATCAATATTGTATTGGCTTTGGCGGGTGCGCCTGTTTGCGCACGAGTGTTCCGCCTCCCACAGTTACAAGTCTACACCAGTATGCGTACGCAAGATGCGCTCCATGAAAGCACCTCCAGTTTTTACGCAGAACTGAAAAGGCTAAAATTCATCATAGAAGCCGTAGAAGACCCTAGCAAAACCGCTGGCCGCCCTGTTTTCTTCTTACTCGACGAAATCCTTAAAGGTACCAACTCGCGCGACCGCCACACGGGCTCAAAGGCACTCATTCGCCAGCTCATTGCCAGTAAAGGCGCGGGCATTATTGCCACCCACGACCTTGAGCTTGGGGAGCTGGAAGCCGAAGCCAATAACCAGATCGAAAACTGGGCCATTGAGGTTGATATAAAGGACGGTCAACTCTTTTTTGACTACAAACTCAAACGTGGTGTAAGCCAGAGTTTCAATGCTACCTTGCTTATGCAGCAGATGGGGATAAAGGTGTAGCGTAATTCTCACGTTACAGAAAAGCCAGCCACAGACACACAAAGACACGGAGTCTTTTCTTGCACAAACAGATGATACAAGGCGCTTTTGCTTATTAGGTTTGTTTCCCTAGGTTTAGCTTGAAATTGCTATAATTGACTAAGGCTTCATTTTTTCGCTCAACTTATTGCATATTACAAAACAAACTTTTATCTTTGCGGTCGCTTAAGCGGAAACTCTCTAAGGAGAGGCAAGCAAAAGCAATTTGGCGTGGTAGCTCAGCTGGTT
>NZ_JBOEFX010000112.1:69650-69961 GCF_050633125.1 Lewinella sp. | reverse complement strand
AATGATGTATTCAAGCCCTTCTTTCTTGGTGAAATGGAAGTGGTAGAACTAACGGTCTACAACCGTTGGGGACAAGTCGTTTTCGAATCTAACGATCCTAATAATCCAGGATGGGAAGGTAAGAAAGATGATAAAGATGCACCTTCCGAAGTATACATTTACACCGTGCGTGTAGGTGTAGGCGGAGAAGTTGAAGAAAGAACCGGGCAGGTGACGCTGTTGAGGTAATCCTCCTGGTTTTATAAATAAAAAAGGGTGTAGCGAGTTATCGTTACACCCTTTTTTGTTGATTTGGGGCCATGCCATCTCCC
>NZ_JBOEFX010000112.1:53213-69635 GCF_050633125.1 Lewinella sp. | reverse complement strand
TCGGCACCGGGCTGTTCGCTGCTCCGTAAAGTCGGGTTTCAAACCCGACTTTACGGGGCGCTACCATCCCATTGTCCTTGCGCCGTCCCGGCCCCGAGCTTCGGCCTGCTGGCCTGCGCACTGACATTAGGTCCTTCCTGTTTGCCTAATACGCCAACAGTCCAGCAATTTTATCTACTACTTTTTCAGTATTGGGAAGCATTGTTGCTTCTAAGGTACTGTTGAGGGGAATAGCAGGCATATCTACGGAGCCCATCGTCATCACAGGTGCATCCAACTGCTCAAAGCAATGTTCCTGAATACGAGCAGCAATACTTTGGGCGAAGGTATTATTGACTGGCTCTTCGGTCAATACGAGAATCTTGCTGTGACGGCGCGCTGCGGCATAGATGTATTCCTCATCAAGGGGGGCTAAGGTGCGCAAGTCTACAATTTCTACTTGGCCTGGGAATTTTTTTGCAGCATTTAAAGCCCAATGAACACCCATGCCATAGGTGACTACAGCTACAGAATTACCTTTTTCAAGTGCTACATCATCTGCTTTTAATGGTGAAGCTGCTTTCCCGAACGGAAGGATATAATCAGCAGCAGGTTCAACGGTACGTGCTGCTTCTGTACCAGGGACTTTCGACCAGTAGAGGCCTTTGTGTTCCAGCATCACCACCGGATTGGGGTCGTAGTAAGCGGCCTTCATCAAGCCTTTGAGGTCTGCACCATTACTGGGGTAGGCAATTTTGATACCACGTATATTGGTTAGCACCGACTCTACACTAGAGCTGTGGTAAGGGCCACCACTGCCATAGGCACCAATAGGCACCCGCAGTACCATACTCACTGGCCACTTACCATTAGACAGGTAACAAGACCGACTGACTTCCGTAAAGAGCTGGTTAAGGCCCGGCCAGATATAATCAGCAAACTGTACTTCTACAAAAGGCTTTAGGCCCACAGCAGACATACCAACGGTGCTGCCCACGATGAATGCTTCTTGAATTGGTGTATTGAAGACGCGTTCGTCGCCAAATTTCTGCGCGAGGGTAGCCGCTTCGCGGAAGACTCCTCCCAAGCGAGCGCCTACATCCTGGCCATACAATAGGCATTCAGGGTGTTCTTTCATCAACTCTTCCACGGCGTGCAGGGCACTATCCACCATTACAGTAGGGCTGCTTTCTGAGGGTTGCCGTTCGCCACGTTCTTCTTCAATAGGGGTAGGCGCAAAATCGTGGGTGTAAAGATCTTCGGGGCGAGGGTCTTCAGCGGCCTTTGCGCGTTCAAAATCGGCAGCGACGAGCACTTTGGCCTCCTGCTCGATGGTGTTGATTGTTTTTTCAGTAATGCCAGCATTAAGTAAATACTGCCGCAGCTTGGGGTAAGGGTCTCGTGTTTGCTGTTCTTCAAGATCGTCACGGTACCATTCTTTGCGTACGCCACTGGTGTGGTGATTCAGTAAAGGAACGGAAGCATGAACAAGAAAAGGGCGTCGCTCTGTACGGACAGTTTTGATGACTTTTTCCAGCGCAAGGTAACTTTCTGCAAAATTACTGCCATCCACTCGCACTACTTCCAGGCCATGGAAGCCCGCAGCATAATCGGCGGCATCCTGGGCTCGGGTTTCTTCCGCATTGGCGGAAATATCCCACCCATTGTCTTGCACCAGGTAGATAATAGGCAGCTGCCGTAGGGCGGCCATCTGAAAAGCCTCTGCAACCTCTCCTTCTGTAACACTGGCATCACCGAGTGAACAGACGGCTATCGGAGCGGTATTCTTTCTCCACTTTTGTAAGTTTGTCTGCTCCTGATATTGAAAACCCAAGGCAACGCCGGTCATGGGGATTGCCTGCATTCCTGTAGCAGACGACTGATGGGGAATTTTAGGAAACCCCTCCCGCCGTAGGCTGGGATGACAATAATAGCTGCGACCCCCAGAAAAAGGGTCGTCCCGCTTTGCCATCAGCTGTAGCATGAGTTCGTAAGGTTCCATACCAATGCCCAAAAGCATCGCATCGTCACGGTAGTAAGGACCTAGATAGTCCTGCTCCTTTAACTGTAAGCCCATTGCCAGTTGTATAGCTTCATGCCCACGGCTGGTAGCGTGTACATATTTAGAGACGAACTTGAAGTTGTCTTCATAAAGCTCGGTCAGCGATTTGGCAATGGCCATCTTGCGAAAGGCTTCTTTTAAATCTTTGGTTTTGATAGTGGTGGAAGTCTTTGGTTGGACCATGGTTAAGGAAAATATGCTTGGTTAGGAACAGCACAAAAATGAATGCTCAACTTATTTTTGTGCGCTATACCCATTGTATGGGCAAATGAAAAATCATTGGTGTAACAATGGGAGCAGGTAATTTGATCAACCTCACTGGGGTAATTTTGGGAGTTTCTCTAGAAGCAGTTGATATTGCAGTTGGTTAAAAGGAGTGTCTCCTAAAATAGAATCTGCCATCTGGTGGGCCATCACGCCTGCCATCATGGATTTAGCTTCTTTCTGCGTATAGCCCATTTTTACGAGCCGCCAGAGGGTGTTCTGAACAAAAGGGGGCTTGCCGCTTGTCAGTTGCTCTTCCACAGTATTTAAAAAAACCTTTAGCAAATTATCTTTGGACATCGATCGGAGGGAACTTACGCTCTATTTATTCTTAAAAGCGGCAATTGCATTCCTGGTAAAGTCTGACAGTACCAGCTCTCCACTTATTGCAGCGCGGGTGTCCAGTAGTTCATTCCAGTTTTCGGTACCTTCCCAGCTGATTCTTTTAAGCTCCTTCATTGCCTCAGGGCTTGATTGAGCGAGTTGCTGAGCGAGCTTAAGCACAGCAGCATCTAGCTCTTCAATGTTGGGGAATACTTCGGCAAACAAGCCTTTTTCGCGTGCCCATTCTGCTGTTTGAAAAGCCGTAGCGTTGATGGCCAGTTGCTGAAAGGCGCTCTGTCCAACTTTACGTGCAACAGCAGGGCCGACGACGAAGGGTCCAATACCGATGGCCAATTCACTCAGTTTTACGGCAGCAAAAGTAGTGGCCAGACAATAATCCGTTGCCGCTGCAAGTCCTACACCTCCACCAATCGTCTTTCCTTGGACACTACCAATGACAAATTTGGGGCATTCCCGCAAGGCATTAATAACTTGTGCGAAACCGAGAAAAAATTCCTTGCCAGCGGCAAAATCGCTGATTGCCATCAATTCATCAAAACTGGCACCAGCACAAAAAGTACGGTTGCCACCACTTTTGAGAATGATTACCCGGCATTCGGTATTGGTGCCAGCTTGGCGGATAGCATCACGCAACTGCGCCAATAAACGCCCCGGAAGGCTGTTATGCGCAGGGTGCGAAAAAGTGATAATAGCTACCCCTTCTTCAAGCTGCGTATCGATCTGTCCTAAAAGTGTTTTGTCTTCCATACGAATGAATGTTCGTTCGCAAAGGTAGAAAAATCCCAGCAGGTTTTATACCCGTTAATTGGATGATGATTTCGTTAAAAAGTCTTAAAAACGCGTTAGGGAAGGATTAAAGGGGAGGAAAGGGAGTACCAAAAGTGACCTGAGAACGTCAATAGCTACAAATCACAGAGCAATGCGTAAACTTCTTGACACTTTCGTTTTGGTATGTTTGTTGGTAGGCCCAGCCTTGGTACTTACTTGCGTACGTCAACCAGCTACGGAGCAAACGGCTGAAGAGCAAACGGTAACGGAAGAAGAAGAGCTTGCTGATTTGTATGTACTCAATGAATATCCGCGGCCTTAATACTTCCGTTGCCAAGGCTTTGCCCAGTATGTTGTTCTCCCCGCAATTTTTCCACTTTCTACTTTACTTTTTCCGTCAGGTGCCAAATGGCCATCGAAGCGCCATTTATTCCAAAACCAATCTTCTTCGTATTGTTTGTAATAAGGAGCTTTCTCTACGGCTTCGTGGAGGACTTCCTGTGTTTTAGCAAAGATTTCTTTCCGCTTTTTCAATGGGATTTTAGCTACGGTACTCGCGGGATGAACCCTGGTTTGGAACAGAACCTCATCCGCATAGAGGTTGCCCACACCAGCCAGGTTTGATTGATCCAAAAGGAAAGCCTTGATATTGGTTTTCTTGCCTTTCATTGCTGTCAGGAACTCGGTTTCACCAATGACCAGCGCATCCGGCCCCAATTTCTTTTCAATGATAAATGCGTCCCGATCTTCGAGGTAATTGATACGGGCAAACTTCCGCATGTCTTCAAACCCCAGACGATTTCCGTCCTGAAAGACAAAAGCGAAACGCTCAAAACGAGGGCGATCTTCCTCCTCTTGATAAAGTTTAAGGTCTCCCGTCATTCCGAAATGAAGCAAAACACTATGGCCGTTATCGAGATCAGCAAAAAGATATTTACCTCGCCGGATGGAACTAACGAAAGTGCGCCCGGCCAGCTTTTCTGCAAAAGTAGCCCCGTCAGAACTGCGGATAATCTTGTCATCAGAGACATCTACCTGCATGATGGTTTGTTGCAAGGCAGCTGCATCAAAATATTGCTTAAAGGTGTTGACCTCGGGGAGTTCGGGCATGGGGTTTGTATTTAAGAAAAGTAACAGAAGGAGACACAATGTAGTTCAGGCTGGACTTTCTGTTAAGTGATGGAGTATAGTCCTCCAACCCAGGATTTGTGAATTTTGACGTGCTCTTTTCCCGCCTCGCAGCGTTGAAAAGCCTCGCCAACGCGCTGCGTTTTCTGCTTTACGGGGCGAAAAATAGAGGCGTCATTTTTTTATAAAGCCTGTGCAACAGACTGAGGGCAACTTTACCGAGCAATCTAGCTTGTCAAGAGCGCTAAAAACTGTCGCGTCAGATAAAGCATTAGATTGGGCAGCGTACATATTATATTTATAGGATATGTTGTTAATATCTTCTAGCAGAAATAATTTCAACCCATTTTTTAATGCCGATCATGAGAGGCTACCATTCTTTCGCCCCAATACACTTCCATCTGAAGAAGATCGTCGATAATATTAAGGTATCTTTGTCTTAGTTCTGGGTCATACTCTGATGCAGCATATCCATTCTTGATCAGTTCTTCGAGTGACGAAAGGTTTCCGTGGGTGGTGAACTGATTGAAATTTTCTACCTCTTTCAAGTCAACGATCATTTTTTCTGCACAGAGAATAACATACTCGCTTACGTTGACCGTTGCATTTTTGAGTAAATCTAAAAAATAGGCCATATCATCTAAAGATGCATTTGATGATATATAAGCCTCTATCAAGTCTATATGCTTATATACTTGATTAACTGGGATTTGTCCAAAAACGACTGATGCGTTTTTACGAACGGTTTCGTCTCTATCATTAAAAAAACGTTTCAAGTGTTCAACTGCTTTATCTTGAAATTCTACTTCTGAGAACCATTGTGCAGCTACTTCAGCAGCTATTCTTCGGTGCTCATCACTGATATCTAGTAACATCTCGTAAAGCCCCTCATATTCTTCTTGTTCGTACCTCATGACAAATATTACCCAAGCTCCAATTAATCGAGCTTTTTTGTCTCTAGATCGTATCAGAATATCTATCAAATTATTACTGAGAACTGGAGTCAAAGGTAAAAGATGTCTTAATAGCTTAACACCATTAAAAGATGTCAAAATAATAACTTCATCTTCTTCGCTTTTACTTTGCTTAACGAGATCATGAAAACATTCCGCACATTTCTTTTTACTATGGTTGTAAACAGGAAGAAGCAATTCAAGTATCGTGCAACGAACGCTCGTTGATGTCTCTTTATCAATCCGATTCAAGATGAACTTTTCGACCTGTGCCGAATATTTTGGAAACTTCCAATATACTTGAGTCAATGCTCTTACGGCGGCCCCTCGTACAGAATTCATACCTGGAATAGATGCCCGTTGCATATATCTTGTAAAATCCTGGATACCGCTTACTTCTTCATCTTTCTTTTCATCCTCATCTTTGGTGAATATATCTTCGTCATTTACTGTTTCATTAACCCCATAATCAATAAGTATTTTAAGGTATTTTTTTTCTTCACAAACGAGAGGATATTGAGCAATGATATTGCATATTTCTTTCCCAAAGGGTCGATCAGGGTAATCTTCTGCACAATCAATAATGAGTTTGATGTTTTCCAACTTACATCCTTTGCTCTGACCTATACCGTACAATATTTTACTTGGATACAATGTATTTGTGCCATGAGAAAGTGCCCGAAATACATGAACAAAGCGATCAGGGCTTTCCTTTGTACATTCTCCTAATACATTGCTTAATTCTTCTACTCCTCCATTATCATGTCTACCTCTCCAATCTCTATGATTTTGATATTTTTCAATTGCTTTAAGCCATTGCTGATTTGTCATGAATCGAGCATGTTTAATAGGTATCGGAGAATAAATACCTCTGATGACAACTGATTTACTAGGGGATGCGATTTCTTCATTAATAAATTTCCTCCTCAATTCTTTCAATAAGCGTTTCAAAGAGAAAGGTATATGGTCAATGCCTATTTCTTCTAGGATACACCACTGCTCAAACCCTGACCGCTTCAGTTGGTCTAGAGCCCATTTTTTATAATTCTCACCAATGTTTTCATTTAGTATTTTTTTTATATCATCTAGTTCTGGCCTGTAAGTAGCTATCTTCTTTTCAATGAATCCTCTTTCTTCATCATTAGTATAAGGTAAGATCGACTTGGCTGCTCTTGCAAACGAACGCCATTCTACACCTTTATTGCCTGCTGACATTACTCCTTCATACTCAGTTAAAGTCAGAAAGTGATCTTTGAAAAATTCTGGATTACCAACAACTGTTTCGAGGTGAAGATGTAAATATAATTTATGCCTATTGGGTTCAAGTTGTATCAAGTATTCTATTGCTAACTCAGGGGCAGATTCCGCTATATCCAATAAAGCCTCTTTCAATATAATAACTAAGCGATCGTCACCTACTCGGCTACCGACCTCAAAGGAAGAAAATGTAGTGTCCCAATTATTTTTATTGATGATGTCTATGGAATAATCCAATGTTTGTAATATACCCAAAATAAATTCTGAAGGACTCCTTTTTGCTCCTTGGGATAGAGTGTGTAAATCTCGTTCAAGTGTCGAGTTATAATAGAAAGGTTGTTTGCCAGGATGAGCTTTAAACCAACATTTGAAATAAGATTTTAGAATATTTGCTCCATTACCTAAGTCTCCTGTCGCCCATGAATGCAAGATAAAGTCTCTTCTATGCATGGTTTTATCAGCAAATAATCCTTCAGGTACGGAATCAAGCAGGTCACAACATAAACTTCCGATAGGTTTAGCCTTGTCACCCATATCTTTTGCTCTTATGAAAGAGATTCTGTTTAACAACTCCGAAGCGCGACGGGAATCTTTCCCCCACCAAAGCCTTAGCACGTCAGTAACACCTTGCGGTCTTTCATGCGCAATCTGTAATAACCATCGTAATACGAGATTTCTTTTTCCTTCATCTTTACCATTCAAAATAGTCAGTAGCCAGCTTGACTTAGAATGAATATCAAACCAGCCCGCCGATCCTAAAAGTATTGAGCGTGCCAAAGGAGAAAACCCACCTTTTTCAGATTGAAACTCATAAGCAAAATCACACTCCTGTTCTGAAGGATCAGTAAGTGTTCCTAACCACTTTGCAACGGCAATTCTTATATGATAGCGGACATCAAAACTAAATAACTTCTTTAGCTCTCGAAGGTACCTGAGTCGATCATGCTGCCGCAAAACTTCTAGGATTTGGCGAACCTGTGTTCTACGAAAAAGATGTTGCTCCTCAGAGCTAATAAGCTCAAAAATCGACTTGTTAGAGTTTAGAAAATTTCTTGCATAAACGTAATCGAAAAAACTTTCGTGAAAGAAGTTAACTTCTTTATCAGTGACTACTATTAAGCTTTCTGATCCTAGTATATTTATTGCTTGAGGATAGTTATCCAGCATCGATATTGGAGCACTGAGTTTTTGATGTTCACTCATCCATGTTGACACATGAATAAGAGGCTGCATTAATGACCACTGACAACTGTGCTGTACTAAATCGTTAGACTTTTTCTTTATCAGCTCATCAAATAGGTCATCACGATTTTTAAATTTGAGTGATATGTCCCCTATTTCTAAAAACAAAGCGAGATTCAAAGGAAGCTTTAACAAGTCTTTTTGACTTTTACTAAAAGTGCCTGTATTGACTCCTCTACGTTCCAGAATGGGTATTACATCCTTCTCAAAATCTAGTAAATCGACTTTTATCCTGAGTACTATATCTTTTTGTGCAAGAGTTCTAAAACGAGCATCATTTTCCAAATCAAAATCTCGGCATACATAGATAATCTTCGTTGTTAACTCATGTATACCATCAAGGAATTCTAGTATTGCGTTTTTCGTAGCACCGTTTCTTCCTGATATTTCACTAACCGCATCAACTTGGTCAACAATGAGAACACCCGGCTTATCTTCCGATACTCCCTGTAAAGTGATGACTGGACTTTCATTTCTGTCTAAAAGTTTAGAGCAAATTTCTTCAGGAGTACTACAATTCAGATAATGGTCGACCCTGAAAGCTAAATGGATGCACTTAGTGCTTTGCAAGTGTTCAATTACCCCTCTAATAATGCCGGACTTCCCACACCCAGCAACTCCAGTTAAGAGAATTATTTGTTTGCCACTTTCATCATCTATTTCCTTTATGATAGAGGCCGTTTCTCTTCTAATGATTTTTTCGCCACCAACGCCAAAAGGTATGTAGGTACTTAGATAGCGTTTATTCTGCTTTCTTATGGTTGCTTTTAAAGTAGGGTCTAATTGCCAGTTTCTAAATCCAAATTTCTTATCACTTAAAGCATTCCGTAGAAATTCCGTATCTAAAGGTTGGTTGATATTTTCTTCTAAAAAGTCTCGTAGAAATGGAAATATCTTGTGTTGATTTTTTGAAAACAATAGGTTTATGAGTGTCCTATTACCAGCCTCGATTTCACTTTGCGGCCACACTTGAAAACGTACTCTCTTCAATCGCTGGTATGTCTTGTCGTTATTAGCCACCCAAGCATCAGAAATGTCAGCAACCCATTTCCTTTGTTGTTCAGGAAGGGATTCTATATATTCATTTGAAGAAGTTGCTGTACGAGCTTTTTTAGATAGAATGGCAAANNCCGAAACAAAAATACAATAACAGTTTGAGTCAGCATCAAGCCGTTCAGCAAAAGCTTGTAGAACTCCTTCGTTCTCTAACTTTCTGATTGTCCAGTTTCCAGAAGATGAGGTTATCTTTGTTTGATACCATCGAGTTTCAGAACCCTTACCTGTAGCAAATTCGAATCCTTTGTATTCATCAGGGATACCTTCGAAGCGTATCCAGTCAAGGTTTTCTCCGGAAAGAACATGTAAGGCTTTATTTGCCAGTAATATAGCCTCATACCTGTTTCCTAGCTTATCGGCTATTCCACCTGCATACATAAGTTTTCTGCGTGTTTATGAAATCGTAAAGCAATTCTCATTTACTGAAAGATAATAATAATGCATAGTTTTTTACGGAAGAACATTCAAAGTATATATCTTATTGTTAATGCGTTTTCTACAGCGTGAAATATATCTCCCAACCTTATATAACTCGAGACTTAAAAAGCATAGATAGATACACTTGCCGAGATAGAACAGTTAAGCAGTAGCCGGACGTTTACGTTGCTCTGATATCATTGAGGGTACTTTGGGGCGCTAAAAAAGAAAAGCATGTATAAAAGTCATTAGTGCCGATGTATTCAGTACAATCGCAAAACAGATGCTATCTTTGTCCAAGAGGTCATGATCAATATCCAGCAAGCTGAGCTAGAACAGTGATAACAGGAAAACATCTGCGAAAATCGATACCATTTGCTCAGATATATGAATCGTGAGTTAAAATCCGTCGCATGAGAAAGGCTGAGGGTTGGCAATCCACCCTCTTTTACATCCCCCCCATATACCAAATCACCATATCCCGGATATCATTTTTCACGGTCTCACCATTGGCAGTAAACTCTTCTAGCTTATCGTAAGTGTACTCGCTGAGGAAATCGAGATTAGCTTCGAATCCTTTAGCCATGAATTCAGGAAGAACAACTATGTAGGTTTTGGTGTTATCCAGCGGGTTTCCGTTTACGATCCACTTATTGCCTTTCTTTTCGGCTTGGTAACGTTGGAGATAGCCGCCTTCCCCCCTGTTGGTAGTTTCGCCGGTATTGAGCAGGCGGGCCAGTTGATCACCTTTCATACTCAGTCGCACCATTGGCCCTCCGTAGGGAAATGAGCGTAGTACATCGTAGGCAGTAACAGCTCCTGAGAGGTTGTCATCTAGCCGGAGTGATCCGCTGTTGAAGGCGTACACATCAGCCCCTGGCCAGGCTTTGGCGATGGCTTGGTTGGTAAGGAGCCCATAATTGGTCTGGCTGGTACGGGTAGCGGCTTCTGTACCATTGAGTGGCGTAGCCAAGGTGGTCAATTCCGCAGTGGCATCGTATCCCATCTGGCTGATGAGGTCTCCGATTTTAGCCTGCCATTTGCCAACCACAGCGGCGGTAGCAGGATCTTCGGGAGTTGATTCATCGATAGGGACGAGTTCCGAAAACAACTGTGTTACCTTACTGTCGGGATAGTAGGTGAAGCGGTGGATGTATACCGTTTTGGCATTGGCATCCGCTTTGGTGATGGCGGTTTGTCCTACGTAGCGGCTGAGATTTTCATGTTCATGGCCTCCCATAAATAGTGGCAAGCCAGGTACCGCAGCAGCCAGCGCTTCGTCGCCATCGACGCTTAGGTGGGTTAGTCCAATAACGATATCAGTTTCTTGTCTGGCAGTCTTTACGGCAGCTGCAAAAGTAGCTTCAACGTCTTTGTAACCTACATAAGGTGGTTTCGCAAAAGGAAGTACTACACCTACAATTCCTAATTTGTAAGTAGTACCATTTTGTTCAAAAGTGAAGGTGCTGAACTCAGGAACAGAGACGCCATTTTGCTGAAATGGTCGTTGCTGCTCTCCGTCTACACAATAGGCATTGGTAGACATGTACTCGAACTCACTTTGGTCAAGGCGTTTCTCAAGAAGTTCAGCATTCTTAAGGTCAAACTCGTGGTTGCCAAAGGTTGCATAATCAAGCCCCATTGCGTTGAGGGCCTCTACCATTTGGAGGCCAGCAATACGTTCGCCGTTGTCTAGTTTTAGCGTTCCCATGAAAGAGGGACTTAGAAAATCACCTGCTAATACCGCAATGGTGTTGGGGTTTTCGGCCTCTAATTGTCGGAGTAAACCTGCTACCCTGGCTAATCCGCCAACCTTACCACCTTCCAGCGGGGCGATTTCGTAAACGTCATTGATTTGTAGAATTACAAATTCTACCGGCGGGGTTGATTGGGTTGTGGCGGTTTGCGTTGTCGTACAACCAAATAAGAGGGAGCCAATGAGTAATAGGAAAAAAAGCGTTTGTTTATACATCGTTTCAGGAGTTATTTTACCCAAAAGTAAAACCTCTTCTCTATTATCTCTATACGCTTATGCGTTTTAAGCCAAATCTTCTTCTAATTTTAATAACAACTATGCTTTTTCTGGTAGTATTTTTGAGCAATGAAGTAACCGTAAATTACCACATGAAGTCTATTGTAAAGACAATTAGAGTAGGTCTGTTACAATGAACCTCATGTGGTTGAATAAATTACAACTCGTAATTTGGCCGGAGCTCCTTCGCTCTGACTTCATAGAACTCGTTGATGATTTGGATAATATCCTCTGGAGTGTCTACAACAGGAATAAGGTCCAGATCTTTAGGGCTGATGTTTCCTGCCTTATCCAGCATACTGGTTTTTATCCATTCTTTGAGGCCTCCCCAGAATTCAGAGCCTACCAAAATAACAGGTACGGGCGTTATTTTTCCGGTTTGTACTAAAGTGAGGACCTCAAAAAGTTCATCCAACGTACCAAAACCGCCGGGGAGGGCGATAAAGGCCTGCGCAAATTTTACAAACATTACCTTTCTGACAAAGAAGTACTTGAAGTTGATGTCTTTATCATGATCGACATAGGGGTTAGATCCTTGTTCGAATGGAAGGTGAATATTGAGACCTACCGACTTCCCGCCGTTGAGGTGAGCGCCTTTGTTGCCGGCTTCCATGATGCCAGGGCCACCGCCGGTAATAACGCCGTAACCTTCTTCCGTGAGGTGTTGGGCAATTTGTACCGCAAGTTTGTAATAAGGATGATCAGGTTTGGTACGAGCAGAACCGAAGATACTTACACAAGGACCTACCAGATTGAGTGTTTCGAAACCTTGAACAAACTCTGAAACTACTTTAAACATCGTCCAAGAATCTTCCCCTTTGATCTGGTCACTCCATTTTTTCATGTTGTGGTGTTTGGGGCGTAGATGGTTTTTATTTTCTTTTGTTTCCATTGGTATAGTTTTAAAAAGCTTTGGGATATTTTTAATTGGATCATTAAGGGTTAGGAACAACAGAGAGAAGACTCAGTTTGTTTTTGTGCAATACTTAATGACCACCCGAAACTTGTGATTTTTTTTGCAAAAAGCTCGTTAAGGTAAAGAATTTCAAGAAAAAAGGCAGTACTCGAACAAAATAGACGCCAAAAAGGATCATCCTTAGTGGAGGGATGTTAATTTTGCGACAAAATTGATGATACGTATGATTCGCTGTAGGAACTGGACGTTGCTGGGAAGTTTATTGGTATTACTTATAAGTAGTGCTTGCCAGTCGGATTCTCCTGCAAGTGAAGAAAATCTTCAAGCAGAGGAGCGAGCTTTACAACCTCAGCAATCGAACCGTTATTATCACCTTCAAGGGTCTTTGGGAGATTTAGCAATCAGTATGGAGTTGCAAGAGGAAAGTAACTACCAGGGGCGAAATGGGCGAT
Source organism: Lewinella sp. (assembly GCF_050633125.1). Classification (NCBI taxonomy): domain Bacteria; kingdom Pseudomonadati; phylum Bacteroidota; class Saprospiria; order Saprospirales; family Lewinellaceae; genus Lewinella; species Lewinella sp. The sequence goes on along the minus strand of NZ_JBOEFX010000112.1, from coordinate 56,764 downwards.
TTTTTCGCGGATTTTATCGTTACGATAATTACGGCGGCCCTATTGGTATTTATGGCAACCTGGAAAATGGCAACCGCCTTATTCTTACCGAGCAAGGTTCCTGGGATGGTGACCCTCACTTGTTTCAGGGGCGTTGGGAAGAAGATGGCGACTTTTCGGGTCTTTGGCAGCACAGCAATGGCAAAGATGTTTATGATTTTCGATTGCAAAAAAGTGCCAATGCCGTTCCTCTGGAGGGATATTGGATACAAGATTCACTGATTGCTTTCCCACAGTGGGAGGCATCACCTGTTCTTTCTTATTCGCTAGAGTGGCTGGATGTTGGAGAAGGGAAAATGCCGGAAAAACAGCGTGGTTTTTTGAGAGAGCAGATCGCACGAGGAATGTTGGAAGGCAGTGCACCAGGTGATCCTAATGATCTATTGGCGAAACTCACGGAGGAGAGGAACACCTTGTATTCGGACTTCAGGGAAGAAATGGCCTCGATGACAGAAGCAGGAATTATTGATTCTCTTGCGGATCCAGATATGTTTTTGAGCTTCCATTATTCTTACAATACTTCGGTGCAGGTTTATTATAATGCCCCCGAGTTGCTGACGCTGGGTTTTACGGATTATTCCTATACGGGAGGTGCGCACGGCATGTATGCGACCATTGTTTCCAGCTATGACCTAAAGAATAAAAAGGTGCTCAAGTTGAGCGATATTCTGCTTCCTGGTTATGTAGAAGCGGTAAGCAAAGCATTGGCAAAAGCGGTGCGAACAAAGTATAACCTGGGAGCTTCTGCACCCCTCAATACCTTTCTTTTTGAAGAAGAGATTGCACCTAATGAAAATTATGGCTTTACAGATAAGGGAGTGTTTTTTGTTTACGCACCTTACGAAATTGCGCCTTATGCAGCGGGCGAGATTGAGCTTTTTGTTTCTTTCGAAAAAATAAAGGAATTTGTAAACCCCGCATGGCTTACAGAAGAGGAAGTAGAAAAAGAGGAATGACAAGCTTTTAAGGAAACTTTTTTAGACCTGCAATCATTAGTTTAACTTACGGGATTTAGTCCTTTGTATTCAAATTTTAATAATTCTATGAATCGTTATCTCATTACCTCGGCTTTACCTTATGCCAACGGCCCCTTACATCTTGGGCACTTGGCCGGAGCCTATCTGCCTGCTGACATCTACGTTCGTTATTTACGGGCGATGGGCAAAGACGTGGTATGGGTGTGTGGTAGTGATGAACACGGCGCAGCCATCACGATTCGCGCCAAGAAAGAAGGAATTTCTCCTCGTGAAATTATTGATAAATACCACAATCTGAATAAGGGCACTTTTGGTGACCTGGGGATTTCTTTTGACTATTATCACCGGACGAGCGATCCATTGCATCACGAGACGGCGCAGGAGTTTTTTCTCAAGCTTAATGAGCAGGGGGGGCAGTTTGAAACCAGAGAGCAGGAGCAGTATTATGATGAGGAATTCGACCAGTTTTTGGCGGATCGCTATATCAAAGGCACCTGTCCCAAGTGTGGCCACGCAGAGGCTTACGGCGACCAGTGTGAGAATTGTGGCTCCGACTTGTCACCCCTGGAACTGATCAATCCGCTGTCGACCCTTAGTGGCAAGCAGCCTATTCTGCGGAAGACGAAACACTGGTATTTCAAGTTGGATGAGCACAATGAGTGGCTCAAGGAATGGATTGAAAAAGGTACCCTAGATGGTAAGCAGCTACATGATCCTAAGACTTGGAAGAAGCATGTAGTAGGCCAATGTTTGAGTTGGCTCAACGAAGGGCTGCAGCCCCGTGCGATTACGCGCGACCTGGATTGGGGAATCAAATTGCCTATTGAAGGGGCTGAAGGCAAGGTTCTTTATGTATGGTTTGATGCGCCTATTGGGTACATTTCGAGCACCCGCCAGTGGGCCAAAGAGAACGGCAAAGACTGGGAAACTTATTGGAAAGGAGACGATACACAGCTGATTCACTTCATTGGCAAGGATAATATTGTCTTCCATTGTATCATCTTCCCTGCGATGCTTAAAGCGCACGGTGACTACAATCTCCCCATCAATGTACCGGCTAACTCCTTCCTGAATTTTGAAGGACAGAAATTCAGCAAAAGCCGTGGTTGGGGCATAGAGCAGCATGAGTACCTTGAAGAGTTTAAGGATTTCCCCAATGCGGTCGATGCTTTGCGTTGGGCCCTTGTTCGCAATATGCCCGAAACCAGAGATGCTGACTTCAAGTGGGATGAGTTTGTTGATTTTCATGACAAAGAACTGGCAGATAAGCTAGGGAACTTTATTAATCGGGTAGTTGTGCTAACGCATAAATACTTTGATGGGAAGGTACCCGCTACAGATACCGATATCAATGCTATTCTGGCACCAGTTAAGGCTTTTACTGATCAGCTGGTAGCAGATATTGAAGGATTCAGCTTCAAGCAGGCCGCTTTTAATGTGGTGGAAATTGCCAGCTGGGGTAATACTTACCTCCAGGATGCTGCTCCCTGGACCTTGGCTAAGGAAAATAAGGATGATCCGCGTATTGCAGAGGTAATGAATGTTAGTCTTCAGGTAACTGCATTGATCGCTCAACTCATTGAGCCTTTCTTGCCCTTTATTGCCCCTAAACTGCGGGCACTTGTAGGACAAGCGCCTACAAAGCCTGGCGAACTACAGGAGACGCTCAATAAATTGGCCAAGGGAGAGTGGTTACTGGAACCAGGGCAGCAGATTGGCCAGTCTGACGTTTTATTCCCAAAAATTATTGACCGTAAGGACGATAGCCGTAAACAAATCATTGATCGGCAGAAAGCAAAGCTGGAAGCCATCCTCTCTGAGGAGAAAGGCCCTGAACGCCCACCCGTAAAAGAAGAGATCACTTTTGATGACTTCACCAAGTTGGATTTGCGGACAGCTACCATCAAGGCAGCAGCTCCCGTGCCTAAGGCGGATAAATTGCTGCAATTAACTCTCGATTTAGGGTTTGAAGAGCGGACTGTGCTGTCGGGTATTGCCGAACATTACAAACCCACCGATATCATCGGCAAGCAGGTGGTAATGGTTGCTAATCTTGCTCCTCGTAAAATGAGGGGTATCCTTAGCCAGGGGATGGTCTTGATGGCGGAGGATGAAACCGGTAAGCTGGTATTCGTAAGCCCACCTGCCGGATTTGGCGATGGTTGGGTAGTGAGGTAGTTTTTTTGAACCATATGAGGCTAGTCTAGTAGGGGAATTCACGAAATTTACCCGATATGTGGATTTTGAACCACCAAAGGCACCAAGGAAATGGTTATGCAAAATAAAAAGGATAGGACGCAAGTCCTATCCTTTTTTATGTGGTTCTATAGAGAAGAGAAGGCATGATGCACATAGTTGTATGGCCTAAACCATCTAACAATCAACCATCTAACCAAAAATTACCTCCGTTTTCCTTTCTTCTGTTTTGGGAAACCGAATTTCTTTTCTTTCCTCTTTTTGAAAGAACCCTTCTTGGAGAAGCTGCGGTCTTTCTTGGGGCCGCGATCACGGCGACCACCGCCGCCACCACCACCA